>JALYHX010000684.1 GCA_030776305.1 Myxococcota bacterium | reverse complement strand
GGTCATGGATGATCGGCGACAGCGCTGGCGACATCGAAGCCGGCCGCGCAGCGGGGGTCAAGACGGCTCTCGTATTCGCGCGCAACCGCTGCGAACTATGCCCGCTGCGCGATGGCCCGCAGGGTCTTCGGGCTGACGTCGATGGAGCCACCCTGCTCCACGTTGCTTGGGCGATCCAGCATCACGCTTGACTGCCGCGTGCTATTGCAAACCGAGGAGAGGATCATGGGGCTTTTCATCGACAGCTCGGAGCCGAAGGAAATCAAGGACCTTTTTGCGTGGGGCGTGCTCTCCGGCGTCACCACGAACCCGCTCATCATCGCGAAAGAGGCCCCCGACGCGGACCTCGGCGAGCGCATTCGGGAGATCCTTGCCGTGAGCACGGGGGACGTATCCGTCGAGCTCACGACGGAAACCGAGGACGAGATGCTCCAAGAGTCGCTGCATTACCACTCCTGGGACCCGAAGCGAATCACGGTCAAGGTGCCGTTCAGCGAGACGGGGCTGCGGGTCCTTCATCAGCTCGTCAAGCGCGGAATCAAGACGAACGTGACGTGCCTCATGGCCATGAACCAAGCGTACCTGTCCGCGCTGGCCGGGGCGACGTACGTGAGCATCTTCAGCGGGCGCGTGCGAGACATGGGGTACGACGTGAGGCCCGTCATCGCGTCGACGCGCGACATCCTCGACCGCGAGAACCTTCCGTCCAAGATAATCGTCGGGTCGATGCGCCACATGATGGATGTGAACGAGGCGCTCGAGTCCGGAGCGCACATCCCAACCGTGGTCCCCGCGATCTTGCGCAAGATGGTATGGAATCCGCGAACCATCGAAACCATCGCCGAGTTCAACAACGCGTGGCGGGGCCGGTCCAAGAAGCGGTGATTGCTTAGTCGGGACGAGCATGGACTGGAAGGGCAAGCACGTCCTCGTGACCGGCGGCGCCGGCTTCATTGGAAGTCACATCGTCGATCGGGTGATGGCGGGTGGAGCGCGCGTCACTGTCTTCGACAATTTCTCGACTGGGTTTCACGAGTGCGTGAGGCCGCGGGATGGTCTGCGTTTGATCGAAGCGGACCTGATGGACGAGGGCCGCGTCGCCGACGCGATGGAAGGCGTCGACTTCGTCTTTCATCTCGCCGCGAACGCGGACATCAAAGACAACCTCAGGGAGCCGCGCAAGTGCGTCACGCAGAACATCGTGGTCACTCAGAACGTCCTCGAGGCCATGCGTGCTGCGGGCGTGCGGGACATCGCGTTCGCATCGACCGGCTCCGTCTACGGCGAAGCGAGCGTCATTCCCACACCCGAGGACGCGCCCTTTCCGGTGCAAACGTCGATCTATGGCACGTCGAAGATCGCCGCCGAGGGCCTGCTGACGTCGTACGCCCTTGGCTTCGATCTTCGCACGTGGATCTTCCGCTTCGTGTCCGTGCTCGGACCCCGCTACAGCCATGGCCACGTCATCGACTTCTGGCGCAAGCTCACGCGCGATCGAACGCGCCTCGATGTTCTGGGCAATGGCAAGCAGAGGAAGAGCTACTTGCACGTGGCTGACTGCGTCGCCGCGATCTTGACCGCAATTGATCGCGCGTCCGAGTCGATCAACGTCTTCAACCTCGGTCACACGGAATGGATGGAGGTCAATGACAGCATCGCGATCATCACGCGCGAGATGCGTGTCGCGCCGCACATCCATTACAGCGGCGGCGAGCGCGGCTGGGTGGGCGATTCGCCGAGGATCTTGCTGGATACGGCTCGCATTCGGGCCCTCGCCTGGGTGCCAACGAAGACGATCGAAGAGAGCATCATCGAGACGCTCCGCTTTCTCGCGGACCATCCTTATGTCGGCCGCCGCTGAACGGCAGCCATCCCCGGCGCCTTTCCAGCGCAGGGCGGCTGTTCCGACGCCCGGTCGCAGACCCACCACCGTGTGATATCCCTACGCGCGATGCCGCAGTCGCAAGACGCATCGGGCGACGACCGCCGAGCCTTCCAGTTCGAGCCCACGGCTGCGGTGCGCATGGCACGCGCCCACAGCCGCTTCGTCCGGTGCCCAGTCTGCCAGGCCGACAACCCCCAGTACCTCTTCCACAAGAGGGGAGTGCGCTTCGTGCGCTGCGCCGCCTGCGGGATCGTCTACGTCAATCCCGCTCGCGTACGCCGCGTCAACGACCTGGACATCGAGCGCAACCGCCCATTCACGAATGCGCGGGACCGGGAGTTGATGGTCCAGGACTTCGCGCGTTTGCTCGATCGGCTCGCAACCGACACCCAGCGTATCGCCGGAGTTGCTCTGGAGCGCTCGCTCCTCTTGGGACGATACTTGCACGACTTTTCGGGCGTTGCGCAAGCGCGGCGCTTCGGACTCGATGTCGTGGAGGTCGACGACGACGCGTTCGAGCGACTGACGGCGTCGTCCGAAATTGGGTGGGCGCAGCCGTCTTTGTCGCGCATGCCCCAAATGGTGATCTTGCACGAGCTGCTCGAGGCGTGCAGCGATCCCGGGGTCGTCCTCGGCAAGCTGGTCGCGGCTCTGCCCCCGTCGACGCTGTTCGTCGTCACCTACACGAACGCGGACTCCCTGCCGGCGCGGCTGATGCGGCGGTATTGGCCTCCCTTTTTCGACTACAAAACGGCCTTCTTCAGCACCGGGAACCTCACGGCCATGATGGCTCGGTTCGGCCTCGTGCTGAAGACACAGTACCCGCTCCCCGTCACGCGCACGGCGCAGTACATCGGCGAACGAATCGTGCCTCGCGACGCTTTCTCGAGGATCATCGGCTTGACCCCGATGCGAGACCTGCCGCTTCCCGTGCGTGCCGGCAACCGGGTCGCCGTGTTTGGCCGCCGCTCGACGAGCGATGCGCCGAGCGGCGAAAAGCTCTCGATCGTCCTCCCGGTCTTCAACGAGGCGCGATATGCAGCGCAGGTGATCGATGCCGTCCTGGCCAAGTCGCTCAAGATCGACAAGGAGCTCATCATCGTAGAGAGCAACAGCACGGACGGTACGCGTGAGATCGTTCGCGGCTTCGAGGGGCTGCCGGGCGTACGCTTGCTTTACGAGGATAAACCGCGCGGGAAAGGACACGCCGTGCGCACCGGCCTCGCGCACGTGACGGGATCGATCGTTCTCATCCAAGATGCCGATTTCGAATACGACATCGATGACTACGATGCGCTCCTCGAGCCGCTGCTCCAGCACAAGGCCACGTTCGTCCTCGGCTCGCGGAGTCTCGGCCTCGACGACTGGAAAGTCCGTAAGTACGACACGACGCCCATTCGCGGGCTCGCGTTGAATTTTGCGCAAGTCGTATTCGCGAGGACATACGATCTCCTTTACCAGCAGCACGTGACGGACGTGAACACGATGTTCAAGGTCTTCCGGACGGAGTGCCTCGATGGGCTCGATCTCGAGAGTGACGGTTTCGCTCTCGACATCGAGCTTGCGTGCAAGCTCGCGCGCAACGGCAACTCGCCCATGGAGGTTCCGGTGAACTACGTTGCGCGCGGGTTCGACGAGGGGAAGAAAATCCGATTCTGGCGAGACGCGTGGCCGTCGTACGCGGCGTTTTTCAAATATCGGTTCGGGTGAGAAGCGGCGACTTCAAGCCGGCGAGATCATCTCGCTGGGGCGCACGTACTTGTCGAAGTCCTCCGGCTTGACCAAACCGAGCTCCGCGGCGGCCTGGCGGAGCGTCATGTTTTTCGCGAGCGCGAGCTTCGCCACTTTGGCGGCGCTGTCGTAACCGATGACTTCGTTCAAGGCCGTCACGAGCATGAGCGTGTTCTGGAGATGGCGGTCGATCACGTCAAGGTTCGCCTCGACTCCCACCATGCAGTTGGTGTCGAAGCTCTCGCAGGCGTCCGCGAGCAGCGCGCAACTTTCGAGAACGTTGTGGATGATGACCGGCTTGAACACGTTGAGCTCGAGGTGACCGTTCGATGCGGCGAACCCAACGCCGGCGTCGCTTCCCATCACGTGCGCGCAGACCATCGTCATCGCTTCGCACTGCGTAGGATTCACCTTTCCCGGCATGATGCTGCTCCCGGGCTCGTTCTCCGGCAGGTGAAGCTCGCCGATTCCGCAGCGGGGACCGCTGCCGAGCAACCGGACATCACTGGCGATCTTGAAACAGGCAACGGCGAGGCCGCGCATTGCCGCACTCGCTGCCACGAGGGCCTCGTGCCCGGCGAGCGCGGCGAACTTGTTGGGAGCGGTGCGGAACGGCGCCCCCGCGAGCTCGGCGATCTTGGCGGCGACTTGCACCGCCCATTTCGGATGGGTGTTGAGCCCGGTGCCGACCGCCGTTCCGCCGAGCGCCAGTTCATACAGACCGTCGAGCGATTTCGCGAGACCACGTTCGCAAAACGCCAGCTGAGCCGCCCATCCGCTCAGCTCCTGTCCCAGCGTGAGCGGCGTCGCGTCCATCAGATGCGTGCGGCCGACTTTGACGACGGTCTTGAAGCCCTCGGCCTTCGCCTCAATCGTTGCGCGGAGCCTCGCGACGGCGGGGATCAGCCGCTCCTTGATCTCGAGCGCCGCGGCGACGTGCATGACCGTCGGAAAAACGTCGTTGGACGATTGCGACTTGTTGACGTCGTCGTTCGGATGGATGGGTTTCTTCGCCCCCATCGTCCCAGAGGCCATCTCGATCGCTCGGTTGGCGATCACCTCGTTGGCATTCATGTTCGACTGCGTTCCGCTCCCGGTTTGCCAGACCACCAACGGAAAATGTTCGTCGAGCTTGCCATCGATGACCTCGTCCGAAGCTCGGACGATGAGCGCGCACTTGGACGCGTCGAGCTTGCCCAGGTTCTCGTTCGTCACCGCGGCGGCCTTCTTCACGATGCCGAACGCGCGGATGACCGGGCGACCGAAACGCTGGCCGCCAATCTTGAAGTTTTGCAGGCTGCGCTGCGTTTGCGCGCCCCAGTACTTGTCGGCCGGCACCTCGATCTGGCCCATGCTGTCCGATTCGATACGTACGTTGCTCATCGTCGACTCCGTTCGCGGATGGACGAAATAGATGGGTTGGGCCTCGTGACGCCAGGCCCGGATTGCCGCGCCGTTTCCGGTGAGTTTCGACGACACATGCGCGCATAACTTTCCATACCGAATACTACTGAAGTTGAGCTCTGCCGCGTTTTTGCGAATTGCAACACTTCTCGAGCACGCTACAGTGAGCGTACTGAGCTGTGGAAGACAGCCGTGGCGGTGCCCGCCCCGGTCTGCGTCCCGTAGCCCTGAACGCACCCGTCTACGCATGAGTCGCCCCTGCCTCCGCATCGCCTTCGCGTCACGAATGGCCCGATTGCTCGGATGCGCGACTCTGGCCTTCGTCGGTTTCATCGCGACATCGTCGGCTGGCCGGCCCCCGGTGACACGACTCGATGCGCTGCCGCGGATGAATGAGCGGCTGGCAGAGCCGATTTGGGTTCCCCACTGCGGCATGAAGATCGTCGAATGGCGCTCCACGAGTGCGCTTCGTTCCGAGACTACGCCCAGCGATGAAGCGCTTGCAGTCATCGACGACGCATGTCGTCAAGCCTTCCGGCGTTATGGCGACTTCCTGCAAATGAAGAAGCTGCCGCGCCTTCACGTTCAACCGGATGGGCTGCCGGCGATCTCGCTCTTGCCGGGAAATACGATGCTCGATGGCAAGTCGCTGCGTGCTCTCAATGACCTACCGGCGCGTTTCGAAGCGGTCGCTCCGGGCTGTTGCTATTGGGGACTCTACGTCGATTCACTCAATCACCTCTTCTTGCGGAACGATCCGCTCATCAGGAGCGACGTGGGGACCCTCGTCGCCAACCCGCGCTTCGTGCGCACACTCACCCACGAGATCGGCCACGTGCTCAGCGCGCGGCTCGGCGTGTGGGACAGCGTCGGCTACGACCGGCAGCGCGACGAAGAGCTGGCCGAGGAGTTCGTGGCTTTCGTCGGGATGCATTTCCCCGCGGAGAGCTCGGCGGAGGACCTTGCGTTTCACCGCGGCCGAACGGCGCCCATCGTCGCACCGGCCCCCCAAGTGACGACGATAGCGACCTCCAAGGCTACCCCAGCGAAGCCGGCCCAGGATCTCCCGCTCCGTCCGTCGGCGAACACGAGCCCACAGCGCTGACGCTGGAGCCTACCAACGGAAAGCATATAGGCTCTTGGGCCAGTGCGCGCTTTCCAGGTCGTCCTCGCCCTCGCCTCGTTGACCGCGTGCGCAACGCACGCGCCGGCGGTGACGTCATCGTCCAGCCCCCCACTCGTCCTCCCTGCCGCGGCGCCTCCCCCTTCGCCGGTCTCTTCGGCGGAGGGTGTCCAATCCGTCCGCTCGCGGGCCGACGGATGGCGATTGGCCCACCGGATCGTCGATCTTCACATGCACGTCGACGCCACGCCTGAGCACCTCGCCCAGGCAGTACGCATCATGGACACGGCGGGTATCGGGGTCGCGGTGAATCTGAGTGGGGGCACGGTGACGCGTGCGAACGGTCGGCCATCGGACCTTGCGGCCACCAAGGCACTCGCCGATGAGCGCTTCCCGGGTCGATTCGTCGAATATATGAACCTCGACTACGCGGACTGGGACAAGCCGGACTTTGCTCAGCGCGCCGTCGCGCAAGTCGACGAGGGGGCGCGCGAGGGCGCCGCGGGCTTCAAAGAGTTCAAGCGACTGGGCCTCTTCCTTCGCGACGCGCGCAGACAGCTCATCAAGATCGATGACCCGAAGCTCGACCCCATGTGGCGCCGTCTCGGAGAGCTCGGCATGCCGGTCTCGATCCACGTCGCAGACCCGAAAGCCTTCTGGGGGCCGTACGACGCCACCAACGAGCGCTGGCATGAGCTGAAAGATCACCCGCGGTGGTGGTTCGGCGATCCGAAGCAGTACCCGCGGCGCGAGGAGCTCCTGGCGGCGCTCGAGCGGGTCATCGGTCGCCATCCCGAGACCACCTTTGTCTGCGTGCACTTTGCCAACAACGCGGAGGA
>JALYHX010000683.1 GCA_030776305.1 Myxococcota bacterium | reverse complement strand
TTCGCTCGGATCTTCGCGCTCTGAATGCGCTGGACGCAATACGTGCACTTCTCCATCACGCCGCGGAAGCGCACGGAGACGTTCGGGTTCTGCTGCATCTGCAACGTTTCGGGGAGGCCGCCGGTTTCTTTCCAGACGACGTCGTTGTGCCAGTTCAAATAGTTGAATCGACGCACTTTGTAGGGGCAGTTGTTCGCGCAGTAGCGGGTGCCGATGCAGCGGTTGTACGCCATCTCGTTCAGCCCTTCGGGCCCGTGTGTCGTGGCGTTGACGGGGCACACGTTCTCGCACGGGGCCTCCTCGCAGTGAACACACATGAGAGGCTCGTGGACGACGAGCGAGTCATCGCCGGTCGCGCCAGCGTCGGCTCGCTCGACGTAGTACCGGTCAATGCGCAGCCAGTGCATCTCGCGGCCACGCCATACCTCGCGTTTGCCGACGACCGGCACGTTGTTCTCGGCCATGCACGCGATGACGCAAGCGCTGCAACCGGTGCAGGAGTTCAGATCGATCGTCATCCCCCACTGGTGGCCCTTGCTGTAGTCGGCCTGCGACCAGAGAGGCAGCGCGCGCGGCGGGGGCGAATCTAGCTCGGCGAAGTTCGGCTTGACGCGGTACTCGGCAAGCGTCGCCTCGTGCGCGATGGGCCGCCCTTCGGACGAGTCGTTTTCTTGGGTCTGCGCGAAAAAGTACGGCTCGTCGTCCGTCTTGCTCACCTTCGCGCCAACTGCGAATCCAAGTCCGTCGGTGGTCCGCAGCGGGAAGACGTTGAAGCCACGTCCGTTGCCGATACGTCCCGACTTCGTCCGCCCCCAGCCGAACGTGAGGGCGATGGAATGGTCCGCCTGCCCGGGGACGATCCATACCCCGGCCTGAATCGAACGCGACCCCAGCGCGATCCGGATGACGTCTTTGCGCTCGAGTCCGAGCTCCTTCGCCGTTGCAGGCGACAGGACGGCGGCGTTGTCCCAAACGAGCTTCGTGACGGGATCGGGCATCTCTTGAAGCCACGTGTTGTTCGCATGGCGGCCGTCGACCATCTTCGGGCACGGCGCGAACGTGACCTCCAGCGCGCCCGGCCCGACGCGCACCCCAGGCGGTCGCGTGTCGATCGCCGCTGCAATTTCGCCATGTCGCAGCGGAAGCGCTGGCATCGGCGCCTGAGGCCGTTGCGCGATTCCCGTGGCGAGGGCACGGTTCCAGTGGCGTTCGACGTCGGTGAGGTGCACCCAGTCGGGTCTGCCCGCGGCGTCACGGCATTCGGCCTTGCCACTCTCGTCGAAGGTGCCGCAGCCGGTGAGTCCCCGAGCCCCGAAGATCATCGTTCGCGCGCTGTTTCGTACGGCCTCGTGTACCTTTTTCTCCGGCGCGCGCGCCATCAGCGCGAGGAGCTCGGCGTCGTTCCGTCCCGCGTAGAGTGGCGCAATGAGCGGCTGCTGAACGCTGACCGTGCCGTCCAGTGCGCGCGCATCTCCCCAGGACTCGAGCTCGTGCGCCTGTGGGACGTGCCAGGTGCATTTTTCACTCGTTTCGTCGAAAAAGAGGGAGGCATGAATGCTCAGCGGGAGCTTGCCAAGCTTGTCACCGAACGCGAGGTCCGCTGGCGCGTCGTAGACCGGGTTGCCGCCGAGGATGACGAGCGCATCGACGAGGTGAGCATCCATCGCGTCGGCCAGGGCCTTGAGATCGACCGCGGCGTCGAGCTCCTCGGGGTCGGCGACCGGAGCGTACGTCACCGTCGAACCAGTTGCGCCGAGCTCCCTGTTGAGCACCTGGGCGAGCGCGTGAACGGTGGGCGGTTGTCGCGATCCCACGACGACGAGCGCCCGCCCTCGGTTGGCCAAGAGGTCGCTGGCGACCGCCGTCAACCACTTCGGTGGGATTCCGTCGGCGCTCGCGCGCTTGGCAATGCTCGCCTGAAGCTCGCCGAGCGCCACACCCTTCTTCGAGAGCTCAATCGCTAGGGCGTAAGCGTAGCGCTCGACGTCGCTGGCGGGCAGGCGAAGGCGGTGGTCGGCATTGTTGCCCGTCGTCGTGCGCGCGGGCTCCACGACGTACAAACGGCTCATCGGATCTCGAGCCGAGCGCAACCGGCGACCCATTGCGAATGTCTTGTTCGCGCGCACGTTTCCGGACTCGGTCTGCAAGAAATCGCTGTCGAGAGAAAGGATCACCCGCGCGCGATCGTAGTTGCAGACCACGTTCGCCGGCTGTCCGAACGCGAGGCGCGTTCCCTCGCGCGCGTTGCTGTCGCTCACGGCAGACCACGTGTGAACGCGTGCCTTTGGAAACCGCTGCGCGAGTGCCGCCCGCATGCGAAGCACGGTCGGTGAGAGAGTGGGCTGCATGAGCAGCCGCAGACGCGCTCCTTGGGACTGGTCGCTGTCGTATCTCGCGAGCTTTGCGAGAAGCTCGTTCTCGAAATCCTCCCAGCTCGCGGGCACGCCCGCCTTGCGCGGAGTCGTCGAGCGCTCCGGGTCGTAGAGATCCAGGATCGTCGCCTGCGCCACCAGGTCCGCGCCTCCGAAGCTCGACGGATGCGATTCGTTGCCCTCAATCTTGGTCGGCCGGCCCTCGTGCGACTCGACGATGAGTCCCAGCGCGTCGCCGCGGCGCTGGATCACGGTCGCGTAGTGCGTCGGAACGCCTGGGATGACGTCCTCGGGCATCTTCGTGTAGGGGACGACCTTTTCAATCGGGCGGCGACAGCCCTCGGCGCCGATGAACGCGGTCGTCGCGGCCATGGCACCCAGCAACCCCCTCCGACTGAGCTGCAGCGCTTCGTCGCTCGGAGGCGTGGCGACGTGCCCTTTGGGGAACTCAGTCGTCGTCTCGGCAGTCTCGCCCGGATACGGTGCGCGTTTGCTCATCGGTGGCACCCTGCGCAGTTCTCGGGCGGATCAAGGTGCCGCGGCAAGTCAACGTGTCCTTCGTGGCTGTAGGCCATGTTCGTCATCTGGGCAACGGGGCGTATGTGTTGGCTGTCGCCCTGCTTGTCGCGGACGTCGCGATGGCACTCGAGACACCACCCCATGCTGAGTGGCTTGTCCATCCGCACCTGCTCCATCTGGTCGACGCGTCCATGGCACTCGACGCAGCCGACGCCGGCGGTGACGTGAACGCTGTGATCGAAGAAGACGTAGTCCGGTAGCTTGTGCACGCGGACCCACTCGATCGGCTTGCCAGTCTCCCAACTTTCGCGAACCGGCTGGAGCATCATCGAGTCGGTCCGCACGAGCTGATGGCAGTTCATGCACGTCTCGGTCGGCGGGACCATGGCGAGCGGTGCGCGCTCGACGTTGACGTGGCAATAGCGACAGTCCAGGCCCAGCTGCCCGGCATGGAACCGGTGCGAGTAAGGCACAGGCTGCTTCGGCACGTACCCTACCTGAGTGAAGTAAGGCGAAAAGTAATACCAGACCAATAACGTGACCGCGACCAGGCCCAGCGTGGCGACCCCGCCGACGACCACCGGCAGCTTGTTGAGAGAACGGGGGAAGATTTGCATGTGTGCGCTGTGAGAAGAACCGCAACCAATCGCGTTGAAAGCAGAAACGCGGGGGCGAGGGAGAGATTCGGGCCCTTGTGCGGGAGCAAAGGCGCCCTAGCAGCTGACCGTTGCGCGTCCGCGCGCTTATACGAAATCGTGCCAGCTGAGACAACGGGATGTTTCGCGAAAGTTCTGCGCGGCGCCGTCCATGTATAGTTAGGGGCCGTGCCTTTCCCCGGCAAGCAGTGAGGGGTGCGCGCTGTACGCTCCACATCGCATAGGGCTTAGGCCGCCGTCGCGCCCATTCACTTGTATTGAAGGCGCGTGGGGGGACAAGTGACCGCACTGGGGGCTCTCATCCATCCATCCACCGTCCCCAACCCCAACGCTGGCTTGCAACCTCGGCCTCTGTCGGGGGGCTTCACGACCGAAGCGAGCGATTCGCTGGTCGATCACGGGCAGTTCGTCGTTGCCCCGGGGTCCATTCCGTGACCCATCAGATGCACTTCGCCCGCGAACCAGCGCGCGAGCACACCGTCCTCACGTCGCACCAAAAGATGCCCCTCATCATCAATCCCCGACGCGATCCCTTCGTCGCCAGCGTCATTGCGGACGCGACGACCCCGGAGAGCGTCCGCCGCCTCGAGGCGCGCCCGCACAATTCCGAGACCGCGCGTACCGACGACGTGCAGATCACGATCGAGAATTTCAAGGACGTCGGCAAGGACCCGTGCGCGGTCCGGCGGCTCGGTCCGTCCGCCGGACGCGAGCGCAATCGATGTCGCATGGTCCTTGATCCCCTCCGGGAAGGTACGCGTATGCACATTGATACCAATGCCGATGACGACTGCCTCGACCCTTGACCCCGCGGTGATTGCCTCCACCAGCAGGCCGGCGACCTTTTTGCCACCCACCTGGATGTCGTTCGGCCATTTGATTTTGGCATCGGCGATAGCCGCGCGCGTCACGGCGACTTGCACCGCAAGCCCGGCGACGAGTGCGATCTGGGGGAGGCGTGAGGCCGCAAGGCCCTGGCGAACGAGAACCGAGAACAATAGGCTCTCGCCAGCGGGCGACCACCACACTCGCCCGTGCCGACCACGTCCCGCCGTTTGCTCCTCGGCAACCCATGTCGCTCCGTGCGGCGCTCCTCGTCTTGCGCCGACCTTCGCCTCGTCATTGGTGGAGGTCGTCGACGCGAGGAGATGCATCGGCCAACCGAGGGCTCCTCCCCGTTCGGCGACGACGTCGGCCGCATGCTGCAGATCAGCCCCGAGCCCGGAGACAAGCCGATTCACTGGAATTCCAGACTCACGTTGGATGCCGCCGCCGAGTGCGTGAGAGCCCCGACGGAGATTGCGTCGATGCCCGTTCGTGCGAGCTCAGCTACACGGTCGAGAGTGACGCCGCCGGAAGCTTCGAGCAGCACGGTGCCACGCGCGCGTTTCACGGCTTGCGCAATGTCCGTGGTCGACATGTTGTCGAGGAGGACGATGTCGGCACCAGCGGCGATTGCTTCGTCGAGTTGCGCGAGTGAATCGACCTCGCACTCGATCTTCGTCACGTGAGGGGCCATTGCTCGCGCGCGTTCGATCGCGGCGCGCACACTCCCACACGCGGCCACGTGATTGTCTTTGATGAGCACCCCGGCGCCGAGGTCATCGCGGTGGTTGCGGGCCCCTCCAACGCGAACAGCGTACCGCTCGAGCGCCCGGAGCCCCGGGGTCGTCTTGCGCGTGTCGGTGATGCGCGCGCGGCAATCCCGCGGCACTGCATCGACGAAAGAACGCGCCTTGGTGGCAACGCCGCACATGCGCGCCGTCAAATTGAGAGCGACGCGCTCCGCCATCAGAATGGGTCGGGCTCGCCCGCGCACCGTCCAAAGCCGTGTGCCCACGTCCGCACGCTCCCCGTCGGCGACGTGCATCTCCGTTGTCAGCGTCGGATCGACCAGGGCGAACACGCGCGCAAAGACCAATCCACCGCACGCGACGAGCGGCTCTCGCGTAACGGCATGGGCGACCGCGCGCGCCTCCGATGGAACACACGCCTCCGTCGTCGGATCTCCGGACGAGAGGTCCTCGTCGAGCGACAGCTTGATGATTCGCTCGACGGCGATGGGCCACAACTCGAACATCGCGATCAAGCTACCATTCCCGCGCGCGTTGCCTGCGAGCTCACCTACGCAGCGCCAAGGCTTGCCACAATCGTGGGATTAGGCTAGGGGCTAGCATTGTCGAGTGGTGTCAGTTGGGTAGAGAAGGGTTTGGCCTCGTTGAATCGCATCCATGACAAGAGCGGCCAGACTCGGACAGACCCGGTCGAGGCCCAGGCTAGCCTGGTTGCCAACCCACGGACCACTCAGCGGATTCCGAACGGACCTTCGGTCCCGCCAGTAACATTGCCCGCCGCGGAGGTACTCGCAGCGCGCCGGATGCCGGTAGGCGCGCTGCAGCCCGTCGAGAACAGCGAGGAGATGGCGGACGAAACGACTTCGTCGCAACTACCCCGATGGTTCGGGGCGGTGGCGCTGGCCGCCGGCGCGACGCTTCTCTTCCTGTTGATTCTCCTCGCCCCCTCCGACGGCGGCAGCAAGTTCACTCCCGCCGCCCAGCCGGCAGCACAATCGGCCGTCTCCATCGTCGCGCAGCCGCAGGCGTCCCCGGTTCCGAGAGCGACCCTCGAGCCGCTTGACCCGCCCGTCGCACTCGGGTTCGAGCCCCAGCCGGCACCAAAGCCCGAGCAACCAGCCCCCATGTCCCCACCGCGCACTCAGATTGGCGCCGGCCCGTTGCCGTCGTCCACCGCAAACCCCAATGGCTCAGCAAGCCCAGCCCGAATGCCCTCCCTCCCCGTCGCGCCCACGCCGCGCACATATCTACCCGATGACCCGATGGCGCGTGGGATCCACTCGACTGGATCGTCGACGGTGCAGTCGCAAGCCGCCCCGGTCCGGGGACATGTCGATAACAGCACCAGAACGACGCCCTTGCGCCCCATCGAGACCAGAGACCCATACCAATCGCCATGAGCTTGCGACGTATTGCGAGCACCGGACGCATCACCACACTGGCATTGCTCGCGACTGCGTCTCATGCGCCACCCGCCGCGGCACAAACTTCCGGCCCCACGACGAGTCTCGACCCCACAACCGGTCCGCAGAGCCATTCCGAACACTCAACCGGCGGCGCGGCGAGTGAAGCGGGGAGACACTTCCGCCGCGGCGTGGAGCTTTACGGTGCCAGAGAGTACGCGGGCGCCCTCGTCGAATTCAAGCTCGCGTTCGACGTCGCGCCAAGCACCGCAACGCTCTACAACGTGGGCGAGACGCAGTACCAACTTCAGGACTATCCCGCGGCGCTGCGGACGTTCCTGCGCTTCCTCAGCGAATCGGGACCCCAAGATGGACACCGTGCCGACGTCGAGCGAGACGTCGGCACCCTTCGTGCGCGCGTTGGCCGTGTGAACGTCACCACGGTCCCGGAAGGCGCCGACATCTCCGTGGACGGTCAGGCGGTCGGCAAGACGCCGCTCGGAGAGCCACTCCATGTCAGCACGGGTCGCCGAAAGGTCGTGGCATCCATGGCTGGGCGTACGGCGGTGACGGAATACGTCGACGTCGCGGCGGATGGCGATGTCTGGGTCACGCTGGAGATGCATGCGGCGGACATCACGCCGACCCAGGCGACATCTGGGATCGCCGGGGGGTCTCGCGCGCTGCAAACAACCGGCCTGGTGCTCACATGCTCGCTTGCCGCGGGTGCGGTGATCTTCGGCGTGCGGGCGGTTGCCGAGTCGAGCAGTCTCAAGGACCAGCGCGATGCGTTTCCCGCGTCGAGCGCAATCATCAATCACGATGCGAGCCTGACCAGAACGTACTCGCTCCTTGCGGACGCGATGACGGCGGCTACGATAATCGTTGGGGGCGCGACGCTTTACTGGACCCTGCAGTTGGCGCGCGCGAAGAGCGACCACGTCGGGAGTCTGCGACCACCCCGCGTCACGTTGGGGCCAACGGCCGCGCGCTTCGACATGTCGTTCTGATCAAGACGTCTGGCATGCTGGCCTTGAGTACGATCCGCGCGACTCTTCGCCATCCTTCGTTCCTTGCGACAGCCACGACACTGGTGCTCGGCTCGGCGGCGTGCACACTGCTCCTCGACCACAATTCGACGCAGTGCCAATCGGACGCCGACTGCGCGCATTTCGGCGGCCTTCCCGTCTGCCAGAGGGGTCTTTGCGTGAAGTCGGGATTGGGGCCGCCCGACTGTTTTTCCGGCATGCCCCGGCAGCCGCAAGACTTCGCTAACCAGTGCAGTTCGGCGGAGTGTCTGTCGTTCGACAATTGTCAGCGCCTGCAACTCTGCGGCAGCCCGACCCCAGACACTCAGCCGCTTCGCGCGCCGGCGAAGCGCGACGCGGGCGGTGTAAGCGGTCCGCTAGGCGTGGATGCTGGGGCGATGCCGAGCTGCGTGGATCCCGCCCGCGGGCGAACGCAGGTCGTATACATGACCGGTTCGAGCGAGTTCGCGCCATTGCTCGCAAAGCTAGCGCCAATCGTCATCGCGGGGGGCGGTCCGACTCCAGTCTTTCTCATCAGCGACTCCTGCACCGGGGTCAAGTCTGGCATGAGCTCCGTCGATGCCGACCACTTCATCCACGATCCCGCCGCTGGCTCCTTGGCCGCGAAGTATGCGGCCTACTTTGGGGCGGACGGGATCCCCGTGCCGTGCATCCTGGGCTCCGCTGGCGCGCGTGTCGACATCGGCGAGTCGGGCATCTTCGCCTCGACGTGCGCTGTCTTTCCGATGACGGGCAACGGCGCCACTGAATCGGTTGGACCCAACCAGGCGATGGCGTTCATCGTCCCCGGCGCCTCGGGACAGACGGCGATCAGCGAGGAGGCCGCGCGCGAAGCCTTCGGTTCGGGTGGCAATGGTGGCGTCCCAGCCCCATGGATCAACCCCGCCCGCTATTACATCCCCGGTCCTGATACCAGCACGCAACAGATGATCGCCCACGCGATCAGCGTGCCGGCCGACCAGTTCTGGGGAATGGACCAGGGTAACGCGGCGGACATCGATCAAGCGCTCAAGGCGCTGACGGGGTCGCAGGCAGATGAGGCGATCGGAATCATTTCGGTCGACTGGTACGACAACGACCGCAAGAACCTGAAGGCCCTCGCGTACAAAGCGAGCCAGCAGGATTGTGCGTACCTTCCCGATTCGACCTCGGATGCGATGGACAAACGAAATGTCCGCGACGGCCACTATCCCATTTGGGGGCCGATACACTTTTTCACTGGCGATCCGGTGCCAGCCGCCGCGGGGGTATTTCTCGCCATCGTAGCCGTCCCGAAGGCGGACGTTGCCGTGCTCGACGCGTTCATCGCGGCAAGCCTGGTGCCAACTTGCGCGATGACGGTACAGCGCGACGCCGAGATCGGGAGCCTCAGGCCATACTCACCCCCCTTCCAATGCGGTT
>JALYHX010000682.1 GCA_030776305.1 Myxococcota bacterium | reverse complement strand
TCGATGTGTCGATTGCAGCCATGAGCGAACCGAAGCCGATGGCGATCGTCACGATCCACTTGTTGACCGGCTGCGGCAGCGCGAGGGCGATCGGTACGCCGAGGGCGGCGGCGGTCACTTGGTGGCTCCATGCATGAATATCGAGACGACGCGGTCGGTTTCGATCGCGAACGAGGCTTCCCCCTCGGCTCGGAGATACAAAATAGCGCGAACGATGGACACCAGGACGGCGGCCAAGAGGTCGCCCGAGTCGTCCCGCAACCGCTTTTCACGAATACCGATGCGGACCACGCGCTCGGCGCGTTCCTGGAGCTGTTGCAGCGCGGGACGCGCTGCCGCGTCTTTTCCCTTGGTGACTTGCGGTCGAGGCTTCGACGCCTCCAGCGCAATCCGGAGAAAGCCTCGGCGAGTGTCGAAGTACGTGAGTGCCACTCGGACGAATGCGTCGAGCTGCTTGTCGAAGGGATCGCGGGCGTGTTTCTTCGCCGCGTCGTCGATCGCGTCGAAGAGTTCTTGACGTCGGCGCGCGAAGAGCGCGTCGAAGAGCTCGAGCCTGTCGTCGAAGTAGTTGTAGATCGTACCGACAGCGATGCCAGCGCGCTGCGCAACGGCTTGAAGGCTCGCATCCGAGATCCCCGTCTCGGCTGCCACGTCTTCGGCGGCTTCGAGGATCGCATTCCACGTCGCCTGGCGCAGCTTGAGGCGGAGAGACGGCGTCTTCATGGCCGAAATATGAATATTGATTCACATCGTGCACGGACGCTACTCACTTCTGCATGCGCAGTTCACGCGCGAGCGCCGTCCTTACATCGCGCTGTCGGGTGCAGTCGACTCGACCGGTGCGTCGCGGAGGTTGCGCGAGCCTGCGTCGTTCGGTCCGAGACTCTTGCAGCACCGAAAACCCAGGTGGTAGTTCATGTGTGCGGCCGTCTCGATGTTTTCGACGTGCCAGCGCGGATCGAAGGCGCAGTGGTCCGGGTACCTCGTCCAATATCCTCCGGGCGCGTTCGGTTTCTCGGCCACGTCGACGTAAAAAAAAGCGCTGCCTTTGAGCTGGGACTTCACCTCGCGGTCGGCGGGGTCGAGACGTGTCATGATCTCGGCGACGTTGCCGTGCTGATCGAAGACTCCGAAGCGCGATCGACAACCCGGGAAGGCCCCGGACGGTTCGGTATGGGTCCCACACGTGGCCCAGACCTTGTCGTTGGTCGATACATCACAAAGCGGGCTCGTTCCCAGGCGCGACTTGTTCGTATTGCAGACCGTGAGGTCGAGCTCGTCGCTGTATGCATACACGCGATCGGGACCGCCTGTCGGATCGCCGCGGCACGCGAGGTTCCACTCCTCTTGCGCGCAGAGCCGCTTCGCTTGGGCTTCGCAGATGCGCTTCGCTTGAAAGGGCGCGACAAAGACGAACGGTAGTTCGCACGCCTTGTTGGGAAACTCGAAAATATCGATGCAGAAGCGCGCAGTGTCGACGCTCGCTCCTTTGTCCCATATCGGGACCATGTTCTTCTGCCCACAGCGCTCCCGCTGAGCGGGCGTCTGCAAGACGACCTCATGCAGGCCCTCGACGCATGCGCGTCGCCCAACTGCGTGGCGCGAGATCGCGCGATTGCCCTGCCCGATCCGCCACGGCCCGCCGCCAACCGGTAGCGGGAGCGACGCCGCGTTCCCCATCAATGCGCGCAGCGCCTCAGGGCTCTCGTCGTGAAGCGCCATCGGGTCGTCCGCAATCGATGACTCGGGACCGTCGATGAACGAGGCGTCTGCCGCGCCGATGTGCGAAAGGGAAGGGAGAAGCTCGGGATCGAGAGGCGTCGTTGCCCTGGCTGGCACCGTCGCAGACCCGCTGGGCGCCGTTGCGCGCGCGCAACAAAACAGCAGGACGGCGACCGCGGTCAGAGGCCGGAGGGCCCTCATGACATCTCGACGTGCATCACGTGGTCCACACGCCGGGCGGCGGGCGCCGGTGCGCGCGTATTGGCGAGTCGCGTGAGCGGTCCGCCTCGGTCACGCCGCCGAATAGGTTGTGGCTCGCTTCTGGCCCTTCTTCTTGAGGCGCTTTTGCGCCAGTCCGTCGGAGAGAACGCGGGGCATCTCCTTGGACTGCATCCTGAGGGTTTTGCGAATCTGTTCGGCGCGGAGGCCTTCTTTCTTCGATTTCAAGAGCGTCACGACTTGGTCGAGCGCTTTCGCGATGTCTGCGGGCGAGCGCCTCTTGAGCCGAGGTGTGCGCTTGGCCTGTCCCAGGTTGCCACTTCCCCCTGGCACCCCGCGCGGCCGGCCTCGGGGTCGTGGAGCGGTCCCCCCGGCTTCACCGAGCAGTTCCTGGAGCGAAGCGGCCCTGATGGCGGAGAGGACCGAGGTGGCGAAGGTACCGGCGAGTTCGTTGATTGCGGAGCGCAGTGAGGCCATGGCCAGCCATGAGAGCGGGCCATCGGCGAATGGTCAACTTCGCGGACGAGACTATCGTGAATCTCCTTGCGGCGATCTGCACCCGCCGATCGGCCAACGCAGCAGTGTCGTTCGCTCGGCAGATGCCTCAAAGGAAAAATGTCGTCTGCCTGAAACGCGCGAAGGGCAGGTACGCAATAAAGTGGATCTGGCTGGGCCTTGTCGTGAAAAGCCCAGACAAGCTCCTGGACGCGGCCGATATTGAGTGTTGAATGACCCGAAGGCGTGGCGCGGCGATACAGAGATCTACGATGAAAAAGCGTCTCGTCCTCGCGTTTTCCGGTGTCTGTGGGGTCGTGGCTTGTGGAGCCCACGGCAACTCTGCCTTGAACGAGGGCGGTGGAGGCCCTCCTGCGGCCGGCGGGGGTGCCCCGGATGCATCCGGGCCAGCGATCGACGGCTCAAGCAACAACAGCAGTGGCAGCAGTGGCGGCAGCACGAGCAGCAGCGGGGCAAGCGGCTCCGCTAGTGGAAGCACCAGCAGCAGCGGGAGCGGCGCTGGCAGCACCGGTTCCAGTAATGGTGGAGGCTCGGGCAGCGGCGG
>JALYHX010000681.1 GCA_030776305.1 Myxococcota bacterium | reverse complement strand
CCCGTACGGTGACGACCCCCGACGGCGGAATCGCGAAGGGATCGGCCGAAAGACACAGACCTTCTAATGCAGCATCGCCGCGCAGTCGTTCTTGGGACCGCGTTTGCCCTTCTCGATGCAGGCTTTGAAGCTACGGCGTGCGTTGGACGAATCGCCCTTCTGCTGGTACGCGGCACCCAAGATGAGCCAGGCCTCAGCGTCGGTCGGATCCAGCTCGACCGATCGTTCCCCGGCAGAACTCGCGTCAGCGACTTTGCCCCATTCGAGCGCGCCGCGCGATTTCGCCTTTTGACTGGACGCCTCCTTCGCGATGACCTTGGGGTCGACCGCGACCGGATCGGACGGAGGAGCCGTGTCGGACGGGGCCGATGGCTCTTGGGCCGGCGGCGTGGCCTGGGCCGAATCTGCCACCGTCGGCGCCGGAGCACCCCCCTGGAGCGCGGTAGGTCCCGGCTCTGCAGCTTGGCGGCCCGCCACGTCGCGCCCGGAGTTCGTTTCGGGCTGGTGCGTGAGTTCGACGGCTGTAGGCTTGCCAGCCACATCGGAATTTGCCGTGGCGGAGGGGAACGCGGTGGACTCCGTGGTCGCCGCCGGGTTCACGCCCGGGCCTGCCGCCGCCGTCTCGGTGAGCCTCGAGTGTACCTGCGGCGCCTCGTTGCCACGCGCCATCGTGTTCTTGACCAGTGCCGCTGCGCAGAGGGCCGTCGCGAGCCCCACCGCCACGCTGACGTACTTGGCGAAACGAGCGCGACGCCGAGCCGCCCCCGGCGTCATCTTCCGAGCTCGTGGATCGCGAACCGCAATGTCGATTTCGAGCGAAGATTCCGCTGACATCGGCTCGTCGAAGAAGCCTCCCTCGAGACCGATGGGCGGAACGCTGATGTCATCGCGATCGACTTCGGGCGATCTGACGTTTGCGGGGTGCGCGGCGTCCCCCAGCTTCATTTCGGTTTTGCCGTCACCGCTGCTGCCCTCGACGTACGGGAGTTTCTCGGACTTTGGATCGACCCGGCAATGCTGGCCGCGTTCGTCAGCCGATGCGGACGTGACGGGGACCGGCGGCGTCGACGGAAACGTGAGCGCCGGTGCCTTCGGCCGTGGTGACATGGATTGCGGGGGGGACTTGGGTTCGACCATCCCCGGCGATGAGGACCGAGCACCCGCATTGTCGCCGCACGGTCCACCAAACAAGACCGCGCCGCCCTCGCCATTTCTAATCGGCACCGGGATCTTTGACCTTCGAGAACGCCCGTTCTTGCTCATCGTTTCTTAGATCTCCATGTTCAGATGCCTGCTCGTGCCCGACGTCCGTGCTCTCGATTCGTCATGCCCGCCACGACGCCGTTCCATCATCCATTCGTCTGTTCGATCTGACACCCTCGGAAAATTGCACAGCAAGTGGTCGCCTTGACGCGACTTCCCTGCGTTTCGATCCCGAGACCGAGCAAACTGTGTGCGCGGGGGCCGGGATGCTACGGCGCGCGCAACGACATTCGCTAGGGTGACACATCGCCGCCTATCGTCGACCTGCGACACGACATAAAGCGCTGCTGAGGCAATTCAACGCTGTTTCGCCGCGTCGCCGGCTCGTACGTACGGAAGGTCTCATGCCACCCCCTCTGCGGCAAATCGTGCTTCGCGGGCACACCATCCCTGACCCCGTCGCGCACGGACATCCATGGGTCTGGCGGGATTCCATCGCACACGGGCTCGACGGCGTCGTGGCGGGGGACGAGGTGCAAGTCGTCGCGAGCGATGGCGCCGCGGTCGGACGTGGGCTCGCGGACCCCGTCGCTCCCATTGCCGTGCGCCTTTGGACCCGCAATCGCGAGCCCGTCGATCGGTCACTCTGGCGCGAGCGAGCCGAGCGGGCGTGCGCGCTACGCACGAGGCTCTTTGCTGGAGAGCGAACCGATGCCTTCCGCGTCATTCACGGCGAGGGCGACCGAATGCCGGGGCTTGTCGTCGATCGCTACGCCAGCGTTGCGGTCGCTCGGGCCGATGGTCAGGCGGCGGCAGCGCACATTCACGACCTCGCCGACGCAGTGTGGCCCACACTGTCTGGATGGGGCGTATCCACACTCGTACATCGCAGTGGCTCTAGAGGAGAAGCGCCGCGACTCGAAGTCCTTCGGGGCAGCGCGCCTTCGGAGACCGTACGTGTCGAGGAGCACGCGGTGCCGTTCATTGTCGATGTCGTGCGAGGCCAGAAGACGGGGGCCTTCCTCGACCAACGCGAAAACCGTGTGCGCGTCGGCAAGCTCGCGCGGGGCAAGCGCGTGCTCAATCTCTTTTCGTACGCTGGAGGCTTCTCGCTGCATGCGGCGCTCGGCGGCGCGGCGCAGGTGACCAGCGTCGACGTCGCGGCCGCAGCACACGCGACGGCGCAGGCGACCTTCAGAGCGGCAGGGATCGACCTGGGGCGACACGCGTTCGTCGTCGCGGATGTACACGCGTTTCTCGATGGGGCGAGGGCGGCTGGCCAGACTTGGGATCTCATCGTCAGCGATCCTCCGAGCTTCGCGCCCAGCGAAAAGGCCGTGCCCAGGGCGCTGTCGGCCTATCGAGCGCTGCACCGCGCTTGTGCCAGCGTGCTCGCGCCGGCAGGCATCTTGTGTCTGTCGTCCTGCTCGAGCCATGTGAATATGTCAGCGTTTCTTGCAACGATGGACGACGCGGCACTCGGCGGGCGGTCACTTTGCGTGCTCGAGTTGTGCGGAGGCGGCCCCGACCACCCCACCCTCGCGGCCTTTCCCGAAGGGCGCTACTTGAAGTTTGCGATACTCGGATAGTCGGCACGGGAGTGTCATCCGTGCTCGAGTTCGTAGAAAAGTTTGTCTCCGTCTTTCACGTGATGCAGCCCGCAGCCGAGCGCCTCGAAGTGGCGTGCGAGGATGCGGCGGTAGAACGTCGCAGGACGAGCATGGACCGAGATGTCCGTGCGCGTGCGATCACACACCACGCGAAGGTCTCGCGCCGTGATCGCCTCTACGTAGAGAAAGCCACGCGACATCAAGGCCATGTTTGCGACCGCCTTGCCGCACGCGGCGTCGTCTAGATAAGGAAGGACTCCCTGGCAAATGATGAGGTCGAACTTCTCGCGCGCCCTCCACCGAACGATGTCGCGTGGCTCGTGCCCATACTTTGCGCACGCGTATTCGCTGACGTCGATCGATCGATAGCGGGCGTGCGGCAGGTTGGTGCGAAACCAGCCGCCCCAGAGGCCGGTGCCCGCCCCGACGTCGAGCACGCGCTCGATGTCGCCCCCGAACCACCGGACGAAACCGCAGACTCCGCGCGCAAGATGCG
>JALYHX010000680.1 GCA_030776305.1 Myxococcota bacterium | reverse complement strand
CTATAGAGAGCGACGCGATGGCCGACGAACAATTGCTCGGGCGGATCGACCGCGGCGTGCCCCTGGTCGAAACGTGGGTCCGATGGTTGGTTGCGACGACGATATTTGTGGTCGCCTTCGTCGTTCTCGCCGAGGCGTTCGTCGCATTGTCGCATTCAGGACGTACCCTTGCGTCTTTGGCCCGGATCCTGGCGACCGCGGGCGTCATCGTTGGAGCCCTCTTGTGGATGACATTGCGCGCCGAGGAGGTGCGTCTCGCGCGCGAGCTCCGCACGGCCCGATCCGGCACCGCCGTTCTGCGCGCGATGGTTGCCGATCGTCGGCATCACGCTCGTTCGCTGGCGCGCCTTCTGTCGACTAAGCTTGGGACCGCGGCAGTGTTGCTCGCCGACGGAGATCGCTCGGACGCCCTGGAGATGCTCGAACGAGACTCACCGCTGATGCAAGGAGGACGCCTTCAGAAGCTGCGCGGAATCGTGCACGCGGACGTCGAGCGCTCGGCAGGCACGTCGTTGGGACTCGACCGGTGCGTCCAGCGACTGCGCGCAATGGCGCGAATCGGGAACCGCGAAGCCGATCTCTACCGGACGCACGTCCTTGTGAAGGCCTTGCTCGAACAGGGAGACGCGGAGGCGGCACTTGAGGTAGCGCGCGAGTTGGAATTGTCGCGCGATGGCGAAGAGCACGTCTATGTGGTCTGGCTGCGCACTTGGTTCGACCTGGACGTCGAGTCTGGTGGTGACGGCAAGTCTTGGCGGAAGTCGTCCGAGGGGGAGTTGAGGATGGCGACACTTCTTGCCCGCGCCCATGGAGCCGAACAGCTGGTCGAGAAACTCGATGCGCGCTTGGCTGCCATTGCGCGCCCGGTCGAGGAAGAGTAAGCGGGAACCGCCCATGCTTCCCGCCGCTGAGCGCGACGATGAGACCGTCGCGCCGCCTCCACTTCATCCAGATCTGAAATACGAGCGCATCGTGCTCAAATTGAGCGGCGAAGCGCTTTGCGGAAAAGAGGGCGGTTTCGGTATCGACGGCGCCGTGATTCGGGACACCGCAACCGAGTTGGCCGAGGTACACGCGCTCGGCGTCCAGATTGGTATCGTCGTTGGCGGCGGAAACATCTTTCGCGGCCTCAAAGGCGCGAGCACCGGGATGGATCGAGCGCAAGGTGATTACATGGGGATGCTCGCGACCGTCATCAATGCGTTGGCGATGCAGGACGCCCTCGAGAAGGCAGCAGTGCCGACGCGCGTTATGACGGCGCTTGAGATTCGCCAGGTGGCTGAGCCATATATCCGACGGCGCGCAATCCGCCACCTCGAGAAGGGGCGCGTAGTCGTATTCGCCGCGGGTACTGGAAATCCGTATTTTTCGACCGATACCGCTGCGGCCCTGCGCGCGATGGAGATCCATGCAGACTGTTTGTGCAAAGCGACGAAGGTCGAGGGCATCTTCCAACATGATCCGGTGACCCATCCGCACGCGCAAATGTATCCACGCATGACGTTCGACCGGTTCATCCAGGAACGCCTCGGCGTCATGGACTCGACGGCCGTGACACTCTGCCGAGACAACGACATGCCCATCCGCGTATTCAAGATGGCGACGCGCGGCAACATCAAGCGGGTAGTGCTCGGCGAGTCGATTGGCACGATTGTCGAGGACTAGCCCGGATAATTCACTGGACGCGCGCGGTGTGCGCTTGCGCGACGTGGACAACGAAAGTTCGCAGAGTTTCCAACCTTGGGTTGTCGTCGAGACCGAGCAAGATTGTCGCCAGGGCTCCCCGCAAGCGATAACTCGAGCGGCGGCAATCCGCATCCGCTTCGCTTATCGCGGCGCATGTTGCGGCGGACTGGCCCACTACTGCGTACACTGGCGCCCATTGTTCGCTTCTGCTGCGTCGGGTTGCATTGACTCTTTCGACTGACCCGGCGACCGTCTAAAGACGTGTTCATGCATCATTGGGGGGAGCGCTGGAGCCGTGCCACAATTGAAGATGAGCTGTCGCATCGGGCTATTTTTGATCAATGACGGCGACTATCAAGAGTTGCTTTGGGACAGCTGTCAGGATGCAGCTCACCGCTTTGGCTTTCCCGTGCGAACGTTTTGGGCCGAGAATGACTCGCAGAAGCAGCTAAAGCAAATTGAGGATTGCCTTCGGGAGCCTGGCGAGCAAAGGCCCACGGTCGTCATCGTTAGCCCAGTTCGCGAGACCGCGTTGATCTCCCCGGCACATACTGCAGCCCGGCTCGGCATTGGCTGGGTGTTCCTCCTCCGGTGGAGCAACTATCTGACGGATCTCCGTCAAGAATTTTCCAAGTTGCCTATTTTCGCCGTTACGGTCGATCAGCACGACATAGGCCGTATTCAAGGACGTCAGTTCAAAGTCCTATTACCTCAGGGCGGCAAGATCGTATATATCCGCGGACCGCTCGGAACTTCCTCGGCGATGCGCCGATTCGCTGGACTTCAGGAGGTCCTCCGAGAATCCGCAATCGAGCTCTTTGCCATTAACGGCGATTGGACGAGCGCTGGCGGCGAGCGCGCGATGAATGATTGGCTGGAGAGCGTTCAGCACGGGCAATTGCCCAGGTTCATCGTCGGGGCCCAGAACGACGCCATGGCGATGGGTGCGAGGAAGGTTTTGGAGGAGGCGGCTCGGACGAGACCGGACCTTTCGATGGAGAGCATCCGGGTCTGCGGATGCGATGGGTCGCCCGGATACGGCCAACGTCTCGTCACCGAGAAGAAGCTGACGTCAACGGTCATCATGCCGCCAGGCGCGGGACGAGCCGTGACCGAGATCGCCTCGATGCTTGAGGGCGGTTCGCGCCCGCCTCCGCAGATCGTCCTCGTGCCGGTGTCCTTCCCAGACTTGCGTGCCCTTGGGACCTGCGGTGGGTTCGCGACGGCCCCGAAATGACTGGACCACGTTGCTCGGGTCGGCGAACGAGAACCGTTACCAAGCGCGGCGATGTCCACCCTCTATGCGTTGAGATCGATCCGGCCCGAGAACACATAACGCGCGGGGCCGTACAAGGAGGCGGTGCCTTCGTGATCGAGGGTCACCGCGAGAGTTCCGCCTGGCAAACGCACGGTGATGGCGGTCCCAATTCGCGCGAGCCCTTTTGCGCACGCCACTGCGGCGGCCGCGCAGGCCCCCGTTCCGCACGCGTGGGTGACTCCGACCCCCCGTTCCCAGACGACGAGGTCGATCGTGTCGTCGTCGCAAACGTGCGCGAAGCCGACATTCGTGCCTCCGGGAAAGTCCGGGTGTCTCGCGATGCGCGGACCCATCTCATCGACGTCGCCCCGAGCGAATGTTCCGAGGAGGACGGCGTGCGGGTTGCCAGCATCAGCTGTCGTAAGCGCGATCCGTCTCCCGTCGATGTCCAGCGACCGATCCCCCGAGATCCGTATGGCGCCCATCTCGACTCTGACCATTCCCTCGCCGCCCCGGTCGGCGATTGCGCACTCCCTCGGTCCAGCATCCGTATCGACTCGCAGCGTCCCGTCTCGGACGTCCAGCCCGCGCGCAATGTGCAGCGCCACGCAACGCAATCCATTGCCGCACATCTCCGGAAGCGAACCGTCCGCATTGATGACGCGCATGTGCGTCACGCAATCCGGGGTACGCGGCGGAAGCATCAGAAGAATCCCATCGGCACCGATTCCCAAGCGACGATCGCACAATCGCACCACACTCTGGGCCGAGAGACTTCGCTCGTCGTTCGTCGGGACGAGAATGAAATCGTTGCCGAGTCCCTCGTACTTGAAAAAGGGGACCGATGGAGACACAGCACTCGAAGGTAGCACGCTCCGGTCCGCCCGAGACCCGTCCGTCGCCGGCGCAGCCCATCACGTACTGTCGAAGAGTTCGCGGTGCGTTTCGCCGAGTCTGATCGCTTCCACGACGCTCGTTCCCTGCTAGCGTGAGCCCTTGAGAGCATGTCGCGTCTGCGCTGGATGACGGCCGGAGAGTCGCATGGGCCGCGGCTGACCGCGATCGTCGAGGGAGTGCCCGCGGGCATGCGCCTCCTCGCCGAAGACATCGACGTCGATCTCGCTCGACGGCAGCGCGGTTATGGCCGTGGCGGACGGATGAAGATCGAGACGGATAGGGTGGAGATCGTGGGTGGCGTACGTGGCGCAGAAACGCTGGGATCGCCAGTGGCTCTGTCGATCGCCAATCGCGACCACGCGAATTGGGTTGACCGTATGTCGCCGGGGCCGATGCCTGCGACGCCCGAGCCATTGACCCGACCGCGTCCAGGCCACGCTGACCTTGCTGGTGGACTCAAATACGACCGGCACGATCTGCGCGATGTTCTCGAGCGGGCAAGTGCACGCGAGACAGCGGCGCGGACCGCGGTGGGCGCGGTGTGTAGACAACTACTTGCCGTGGCAGGGATCGAGGTCTTCGCGCACGTCGTCTCCATTGGAACCGCCGAGGTTCCCCCCCTCGACCTTTCGCTGCAGGAGATGCGTGCTCGGGCCCGCGCGAGCGACCTTGCTTGTGTCGATGGCGCGACCGAGGCGCGGATGAAGGACGCGATACATGCTGCATCGCACGCGGGCGACACGCTCGGCGGTGTCTTCGAGGTGGTCGCCACGGGTGTTGTGCCTGGGTTGGGCAGCCATGTTCAGTGGGATCGCAAACTCGACGGACGTCTTGCGCAAGCGCTGATGTGCATCCAGGCGATCAAGGGAACGGAAATCGGTGCGGGGTTTGGGGCCGCCCGCTCGAGTGGCTCGGCGGTCCACGACGCTATCTCCTACGATGCGGCGTCGCGGCGGTTCACCCGACCAACGAACCGCGCCGGCGGCCTCGAGGGCGGGATCACGAATGGGATGCCGGTTGTCTGCCGTGCAGCCATGAAACCGATCGCGACGCTGAAAAAGGCTCTCGGCAGCGTCGACGTGGGAACCAAAGAGGCGTTCGCCGCGGCCTTCGAGCGAAGTGACATTTGTGCAGTGGCGGCTGCTAGCGTCGTGGGTGAGGCCATGGTGTGCATCATTCTCGCAGAGGCCCTCCTCGAGAAGTTCGCTGGCGATTCGGTGCGGGAGTTGGCTCGCAACGTCGAAGGCTATCGCGCCCAGATTGCGGAATATTGACGGATGAAGCCAGTCGTCCTGAGCGGTTTCATGGGCACGGGCAAGAGCACGGTAGGGCCCAGACTCGCAGCGCGCCTCGGCATCGGGTTCGTCGACACCGACGTCGAGATCGAGCGCACTTCCGGGA
>JALYHX010000679.1 GCA_030776305.1 Myxococcota bacterium | reverse complement strand
GGCTAGGCCAGCGCTGACGCAGACCGGGTTCCCGCTCAGAGTGCCGGCCTGATATACGGGACCCAGCGGCGCGACCTTTTCCATGATCGCCCGCTTACCCCCGTATGCGGCGAGCGGCATGCCCCCGCCGATGATTTTGCCGAGGCATGTCATGTCCGGGCGCAGGCCCGCGCGTTCTTGCATGCCGCCGCGTGCGACGCGGCAACCGGTCATCACCTCGTCGAAGATCGACACGGCGCCGTGCCTTGCACACACGTCGATGATCGTTTCAAGGAATCCTGCTTCGGGCGGCACGACCCCCATGTTTCCGACCACGGGCTCTACGATGACGGCCGCGACCTCGTCGCCGCGCGAAGCGAACCATGCGCGCAACGCCGCAGCGTCGTTGTAGGGAAGAGTCACGGTACTCGCCGCCGTCGGCACCGGTACACCCGCAGAGTCGGGCACGCCGAAGGTTGCCGCGCCACTGCCGGCCTTCACGAGCAGCGAGTCTCCGTGACCGTGATAGCAGCCTTCGAACTTGACGATGAGATCGCGACGAGTGAAGCCACGCGCGACGCGCAACGCGCTCATCGTCGCCTCGGTACCGCTGGAGACGGCACGCACCATTTCAATCGACGGAAAGAGGGCGCAGAGTTTCTCGGCAAACCGGACTTCGAGCTCGGTCGGTGCGCCGAAGCTCGTGCCTCGGGCCGCGGCTTCCCGAATCACCGCAACGACTGCCGGATGGGCATGGCCAAGGATCATCGGCCCCCACGATCCGACGTAGTCGATGTATCGCTGTCCATCGGTGTCGTACAGGTACGGCCCTTCGGCGCGCGACACGAATATTGGGTTACCGCCGACGGCGCGGAACGCCCGTACGGGGCTGTTCACGCCTCCTGGGATCACGCGCGCAGCCCGATCGAAGAGCGAGCGCGAGGGCACGTCAACCATATGCTTGCCCTCGCATCAGGCTTGTCTTCCAGCCGGCACCTCCAGGTGCGACGGCATGCGATTTGGGGGCGAGCAGCCAGGCGGCTGCGAGCGCCCCAAGAACGAGGATGGCGAGAACGACTGCGATCAGCACCCATGCACGCGCGGTGGTCATCGGGGATCGGGGTCCAATCGAGACACCGGCCGGGTCTTCGCGACCATTTTCGGCTGGGATCCGAGCGGTGGCCACGGGCGGACTCGAAGACGTGCCGCGCGGCACATCGGACATGCGCAGCGTCCCGCCGAATGAGTGTGCTTTCTCGGGACGCGTTCCGAAACGCGGAAGCTCGACGACGGGCAGGGGCGCGCCGTCGGGTAGCGCCTCTGCCATGCGCAGCGTCGACGGCGGCGGTGGCCGCGGGACATGTCGCGCGTGGGGCCCCTTGCCGGAGGCATTGTCTGCCGCAATCGCATGCTTGAGGAGTCCCCACAATTCACCGGCATCGCGCGGTCGGCCGTCGGGTGCGAGCGCAAGAGCCCGCGTCAACGCGGCCTCGACCTCGTCTCCGACAGCGACGCCGACTGCGCGCGGCGTGGGTCGGTGGTGCGGGTCGAGCGCTTTCGCCGCGAGCTCGCCGATGTGATCGCCGTCCATCACGGTCCGGTCGGTCAGTGCCTCGACGACGACCAGCGCAACGGCATATACGTCCGTCCACGGGCCGATCGCGCCCAGGCGCTCGTCGAACTGTTCGGGCGCGCCATAAGCCGGGGTGAAGATTCGCATGTTGCCGACCGTGCGTGCCGCGGGTCCGATCGCGAGCGCCGAGTCGGCCATGATCTTCGCGACGCCGAAGTCGAGCACCTTGAGCCTGATTCCAAAGGGCGTCTTCGCAAGGAACAAGTTTCCGGGGTTGAGGTCACGATGCACGACGCCCTGAGCGTGCGCATATGCGAGCGCGTCGATCGCGGAGTCGAGGAGCCTGACCACATCGGGAAGCGGCCGCCCGTTCAGACCGCGGGCGCGCCGTTCATCGAACTCGTCGCCGAGTGATCGTCCCTCCAGCCATTCGAGGACCGTGTAGGGGACGATTGCGCTCGTTGCAGGTGCGATGGTCGTACCGCTCGCGATGCTTCGGGCAATGTGTAGATGCCCCTGAGAGAGGCGGTAGTGCAACCGGCTCTCGTCTCGGAAGCGTTTGATGAACGACTCAACGAGCGCGGACCCAAGGGCCTGCGGGAGCTTGAGGCACTTGACGGCAATGGGCTCGCTCAAGCCAATGTGCGTGCCCCGGTAAACGACGCTGAAGCCGCCTTCGCCAACGCATTCGTCGATGCGGAATTGTCCGTCGAGGACCTGTCCGGGGAGGCCGAAGGGGTCGGTGGCAGGCACGGCGCAACGGTAGCATCGAGTGGTACAGCTTGAGGGAACGTCGTCGCACGCGCTCCGTGAAAACCTGACTAAGGCCCACCGTAAAACACGACGCGAGCGCCCGCCACGAGCCCATGACGCTCGAACGGCTGCGACCAAATCGTATCGTATTGCAGGCTCGGCCCCACGCCGAAATGCCCCCCGAGAACTGGCCCAAGCGACCACTCATAGAGCACGCCGGCTCCGAGAAACGACTGCGTGCCCTCTGCCCGGGGGAGTCCAGCGGCCTTTGCCGACAGGTTGCCTACGCCAACACCGAACTGCCCAAGCAGGCCGAGCCCAGCCAGACGAGGCAGTAGTGTGACCATCGGGAAGGCTTCGACGCGAATCCCGGCGCCGTCCCCGCTCGAGCGCCAATCCCGGTTGGCCGAAGAGGCGTGCGCGTACCACAAACCAAAGTTGAGATAATCCGTGAGCGCACCCATGAGAAAGAACGATTCGCTGCTGCCGAACATCCATCCACTGGATGAATAGTAATTCGGATCACCGATTCGAGTTCCCTCGTTGGGGTAGCCACTCGCCCCCACGAGACCACCCCCGAACGTGAGACCTAGCGCCACGCCGCTCCGAAACCGGTGGGGCGCGTCGAGCTCGGTCGACGACTCCGTTGCCCACGGCCCCCGAGCGACGGTCCCTGCCTCACGGCCAGACGCAGGTTCAGCCGCCACGTCAGCTCCCGCGATCGTCGTCGGGGCGGCGAGCAGCATCCAGAGCATCGGGCTCGCGCCAACCTAGCACGGCCCGGGCGTCGCGCGGGCGTGCGCTCTCTGGTAAGAACGGCAAGCCATGGCCGCTTTCGATCCACCGCTCGCAGAGTCCGACCCCGAGATCGCGCGCCTCGTTGCCGAGGAAACTCGCCTCGAGCACGAAAAGATCAGACTGATTGCCAGTGAGAACTACGCGTCGCGTGCCGTGATGGAGGCAACCGGCTCGGTGCTGACGAACAAGTACTCGGAGGGCTATGCGCACAAGCGCTACTACGAGGGGCAGCAGGCCATCGATCAAGTCGAGGAGCTCGCCATCGCGCGGCTGAAGGGCTTATTTTCCGCGGATCATGCCAACGTCCAGCCGTATTCGGGAAGCCCCGCGAATCTCGCCGTGTACTTCGCGTTCTGCCAGCCCGGCGATACGATCATGGGGTTGGCGCTGCCTGCGGGCGGGCACCTGACACACGGCCATAGCGTCTCGATCACAGGCAAGTATTTCAAGAGCGTACAGTACGGGGTCCGTAAGGAAGACCACCGGATCGATATGAACGAAGTGCGCGACCTTGCGCGACAGCACCGTCCGAAGCTCCTATGGTGCGGTACGACGGCATACCCCCGAACGCTCGATTTCGCCGGGTTTCGCGCGGTCGCCGACGACGTTGGCGCGCTGCTCGTGGTCGACATGGCGCATATCGCCGGCCTCGTTTGCACCCAGATGCACCCGTCGCCCATCGGCATCGCCGACGTCGTGACGTCGACGACCCACAAGACATTCCGCGGTCCGCGCGGAGGAATGATCTTTTGCAAGAAAGAGCACGCCGCAGCGATCGATCGAGCCGTGTTCCCTGGCCTCCAGGGGGGGCCGCACAATCACGTCACTGCAGGGATCGCCGTTGCCGCCAAAGAGGCTTCCCAGCCAGAGTTCGCCGACTACGCGCGGCGCATCGTCCAGAACGCAAAGACGCTCGGAACTGCGCTGGCCGAGCGCGGTTTCGGCGTCGTCACGGGGGGCACCGACAACCACCTTCTTCTGGTCGATGTGACCCCCCAACATGTGACGGGCAAACAACTCGCGAAGGCGCTAGATCGCGCCGGGATCGTCGTCAACTACAACGCGATCCCGTTCGATCCGCGCAAGCCATTCGATCCATCCGGCATTCGCATCGGCACACCCGCGGCCACGTCCCGCGGGATGGGCGTCGATGTCATGGGTCGCATTGCGGAGTGGATCGACCGCATCGCGCAGCGACCGGGCGATGAAGGGCTCCTCGCGAAGACGGCTGGCGAGGTCAAGGATCTCTGCGGGAAGTATCCGGCCCCCGGAATCCGCATTTAGAAGTGCGGTGACACTTCTAACTGTCTGGCCTGCCGAAGACGGTACCTGCATCAACGCGCCTTGACGTTTTAGCATTCGGTGTAATATTGGCCCTCGTGAGCCGAGCAGCTTCCGCTGTCGATGTCTTCCACGCCATCGCCGACACCAACAGACGCGCCATGCTCGACTTCCTGGCGCGTGGCGAGGCGCCAGTCGGCGTCCTGGTCGAGCATGCCGGGCTGTCCTACTCCGCCGTCTCCCAGCACCTCGCGGTTTTACTCGACGTGGGGCTGGTGCGTCGTCGACAGGATGGTCGTCAGCGTCTCTACCGACTCGATCCAGAGCCGCTGCGCGACGTCTACGAGTGGACGGGCCACTACGAGAAGTTCTGGCGCGGCAAGCTGGGAGGGCTACGCCGCGTTCTCGACGAGGAAACATGAAGCTCGACATCCGATTCGAAGAAGTGTTCGAAAGGCCCATCGACCTCGTGTGGCGCGCCGTCACCGACCGGCGGAGGCTCGCGCGGTGGCTGATGGACAATGACTTCGAGGCGCGCGTGGGCCACAAGTTCACGCTCCGGGATCCGCCGACGGCGACTTGGCGAGGCTGGGTCGACTGCGAGGTGCTCGAACTTGACCCCCCACGGCGAATGGTCTGGTCGTGGAGCGGAGGCGTCGACGGCGAGGCGATGACGCATGTGGTCTTCGAGCTTCGCCCTGAAGGGTCTGGCACCCGCCTTGTCCTCCGTCATGAGGGCGAGACTCTTCCCGCCCAACGTGAATCGCTACAGACCGGCTGGAGTCGCAAGATGGAGGTCCTATCGAGGGTGCTCGGTCCGGACTATGCGCGTCGCGTAGCGTTCCGGGCGCCGCGCGAACGGGTTTTCGACGCTATCGCCACCATCGAGGGCCTTCAGGGCTGGTGGACCCCGCTGGTCAGTGGCTCCGCCGCTACGGGGGGCGCGCTGCGCTTCGAGTTCCAGGGGGTGAACGAACACATCACCATGCGTGTCCACGATGCAAAGCGCCCCTCCCTGGTTGAGTGGACTTGCATCGAACATACGGAACTCGAGGACTGGGGCGGCACGAAGGTCGCCTTCGATCTCAAACCACGCGGGTCGGACGGATGTGAGCTGAGCTTCCGCCACATCGGGCTCACGCCCAAGTTCGAATGCTACAAAATGTGCGAGGACGGCTGGGAACATTTCCTGGCGAGTCTTGTCGGCTACGTCGATCGTGGCATGGGGATGCCGTTCGGCGCCGACGAACCCAACGAGCGGAACCAACGGGCGAAGAACGGAGCTGCAACAAGAGAAGAAGGGCGAAATCGATGATCGAGATTCAGTGCCGCTGCGGTGCCGTGCGAGTGGACCTGAGTGGTGAGCCAAAGGCGCAGTTTTTCTGCCACTGCGACGACTGCCAAGCCGTTCATGGCGCCGCTTACATCCCGGTCGCGATGTATACGGCAGATGCCGTGAAGGTGACGCGAGGCAACCCCGGGGCCTGGAAGCTCAGGGTCACGCCACGCGCGACGTGCCCCGAGTGCGGCACTCGCATTTTTGCCGAGGTGGCTCAGATTGGAGTTCGCGGTATCAGCGGCTTTCTCCTGCCTCAGGGCACATTCCAGCCCGCGTTCCACATGCAGTGCCAGTTCGCGGTCCGGCCGGTCACGGACGACCTGCCGCACTTCAAGTCGTTTCCTGCGCGGTTTGGGGGCTCGGACGAAACGGTGGACTGGTAGGCTCGACGCGGGCGACGATGTTTCGCTCGCAGCTCGCCAGCAAGCCGCTCTCGGCGACCTTGAATGCAGGCGTTATCTCGCCGAAGCGGAGCGGGACGCTGGGAAACGGCCTCGAATTTTGAGCCATTTCCCCTTTTGCGTGTCACCTCTATCCTCGTGAAGGACGGCGCGGGCGAGCAGCGTCTCTCTGGCGAGCAGCCTTCGTCGCGGGGCGCTCGGGGTGGGCGGGTGCTGGTCTTCCCCGACGTGGCCCCGGCCGAGACCGACGACGTGTCCCTCGTGGCCATGATGCTCGAGGGGGACGTGCGCGCGCCAAGAATCGTGTGGCATCGCTTCGCGCCGATGGTCCATCGCATGCTTCGGCGCGCTTTTGGCCCGGAGCGGGACATCGACGACATGGCGCAAGAGATTTTCCTGATTCTCTTCCGACGCTGGCGCACGCTCCGCGAACCCCAAGCGCTCAGGGCCTTCGTGATTGCGATCACCGCGCATACGATTCGGTACGAGCTGCGCCGAAAAGCGGCGACCCGATGGCTCCGGTTCGGTGAACCCGCGGTAGCGCATGCCGCCGACGCCGATCTCGACGCGAGAGAGGCATTGAG
>JALYHX010000678.1 GCA_030776305.1 Myxococcota bacterium | reverse complement strand
CTTCCAAGCGCGATCGCGAGGTTGCCATGGGCGCTCATCGCCCCGACTCCCCGCGATGCAGCGCGCGCCAGCGCCGTCATGTAATGTTTTACGGCCGTCCGTGGATCGGCGAGGCGCATCGACAAATGACCCAGTGTCATTGCAACGGGGGCGCGCCACGGGCCGTCTTCCAATCGCTCGGCGACGTGCTCGGCGAGGCGCAGTACGCTCAGCGCTCCGGCGGCGCGGTTCAGCTTCAGCTCGAGCTGAGCCTGCGCCAAATGAAGATCCAGCTGTTCGCGCAGCCCAGTGCCCTTTGGTGCAGCCGTGAGCGCGCGCGAAGCCAGGCGCAGCTCGGCGTCCGCTTGATCGCCTCGCCCGTCGATCGTTGCGAGGATTCCGCGCTCGATCGCGAGGCGTGCGTTGTCGAGCGAACTCCACGCAGAAGGAGCACTGGGGAGGGACGCGGCAAGGTCGCGGGCGCGATCGATCCGGCCGGTCTCCCGGTAGGATCGGAGCAGTCGAACGGCCAAGGTGGAGTCGGCCCGTACCCGTCCCCCAAGGACGCTCTCGATCCAGGTAGCGATGAAGGGCGCCTCGTCCGCGGCGGCGAGGCGGTCCAGCAGTTGAGCGCACGCAGCGATCGACACGCCCTCGGACCCTGGCATGGATGCGGGGCCCATCGCGCGCCGTGAGTCGGACAAGTTGCCCGATCCAGGCGCCGCGGGAGGCGCGGATCCCCGAGGCGGCGGGGCCGATGCGGGCGCCGGCGCGCTCGTGCGCAGGCCTAGAGACCCCACCGCGCTGATGGACCCCGCACGCGAAGCAAGAGCGCCTCCGCCGCGGACGATTTCCGTGGCCGCCGCGAGTGTCAAGAGCGGTACGAAGGCACGCCGCGCCATTGGGACTTCTCATGCTAGCGCACGGAGGGGCCCTCGTCTTGCGATACAACGACGTTTCTATGGTGACCGGCGTTGCGTGAGCGCTATCGTGGGGGTTTTCGTCGCTCCGGGATCCCCTTTTCAGGTAGGCTTCAGCGCGCTCTCACCATGGACACGCTCGCTCTGCGGTCTCTGCCCCCGCTCGGCGTACTACGCGACGACGGCACACTCGATCCTGCCCACACGGGCACGATCTCCGAAGAGTTGGCGGTCGCGCTGTACGAGCACATGGTCGTCGCCCGCACGCTCGACGAACGCGTCGTCGCATTGCAGCGCGAGGGCGTCGTGACCCAATACGCGAGCGCCGCGGGCGAGGAAGCGGCGATCTTGGGAGCGGTGGCAGCCCTGAACGATGACGATTGGGTCTTCCCAAGCTCGCGCGAAATCGCGGCGGCTCTATGGCGGGGCATGCCGCTCGCCGCCGTTGCGCACCACCTCTTCGGAACCGCCGATGACGCCGCGAAGGGGAGAGACGCGCCACATTCGCCCTTCTGGAGGAAAGCGCACATCGCAAGTACCAGTCCGCTCGTCGGCACCCAGATACCGCACGCCGTGGGCTTCGCTTGGGCGGCGCAGATGCAAGGCCAGAGCCTTGCGACGCTCGTATTTTTTGGCGAGGGCGCGACGAGCACGGGCGACTTTCATGCAGGTCTCAACTTCGCCGGCGTGACGCGAGCTCCCGTCGTCGCCCTCTGTCGCAACAATGGTTGGGCGATGACCACGCCGGTCTCACGTCAGACGGCGAGCGATGGCATCGCCGTAAAGTCCGTCGCATATGGCCTCGATGGCGTGCAAGTAGATGGCACGGATATCGTCGCCGTGCTGAGCGTGGTACGTGCTGCGCGACAGCGCGCGGTCGCTGGTCACGGGGGAACCCTCATCGAGGCGATCATCCCCGGATTGGCCAGCGCCGATCCCCTCGCTCGGACGCGAGAGCACCTCGAGGCGCGCAACCTTTGGAGCGGCCATCGCGAAGAAGACCTTCGGCGCGAAGTACGCACGGATGTCGACCGCGTGTTTTCCGAGGCCCTCTCCGCGGCAAAGCCGGGGCGCAATACGCTGTTCGATGACGTCTATGCCCACG
>JALYHX010000677.1 GCA_030776305.1 Myxococcota bacterium | reverse complement strand
GTTCAAGACCAGGCGAGCGGAAGTTCCGAAAATCCAGATCCCGGCGTGCGGCCGTCTTCGGGCTTGTAGTTCCCCTGAACGGCGGTCTCCTGAACGGAAGTCCGCATTTTTATTCCATTTGGCTCGGCAATGGAGGTAGATCCAGGATCCGTATCCGTACTGTAGCGGAGGTTACCGATGGTCCGTAGCGATGGCTTCACGACGCAGCAGGTGAAGAAAATAACCGGGGCAAGCGTCGTGCTTCTCGACAACTGGCATCGCTCGGGGTTCCTCTCGCCATCGATCGAGCAGACTCCTGGGCGCGGAGTTACGCGCCGGTATGGCTTCCGCGATCTCGTCGCCATTCGCGTGGTGCTCGATCTCCGGAGTTCAGGGATCAGCATGCAGTCCATGCGCAAGGTGGTGACCTACTTGCGAGCCCGAAAGGGTCTCTCCGCTACCGAGGTGCTCGCGAGCACGAGCCTCATCACGGATGGCCGCGACGTTTATGAGGTCAAGGGCGACGTCACCCTTTCCACGTTGCGCAAACCTGGACAGCGCGGCTTCTTCGTCCTGCCGCTCGACGAACTCGTGAGCGAGGTCCAGTCAAAAGCGCGCGAGATGCGCGCCGCCTAAGGCTTCTCCCCCACCATTTACAACTCACGGCTAGCGACGGTGCAAATGACGTAAGCGCGAGCGCACAAAACGAATCGGGCCGAGCTTTTCACCGTTGGTAGCGGTGGCTGGCTTGGCCAGCAGGCTCGACCCGTCTTCTTTCGCAGGAGACGATGAGAGCATAGGGGATCGTGTTCCTTCTCGCAAGGAACGGCGATGCGAGCCCATCCAAAGCATGCGCGCAGGTAGCGCATGCACAGGAACTGTGTGCCGTTCGAGCGCTCCGCGTTCACGGCCGCAGACGGCTCTCCAGGCGCTCTAGCGCCGACTTGCTCAATGCAGTGAATGTCTCAGCGACCGGGCGGGTCCCGGTCTTTCGGGTGCCTCCATGCCTCAAGCCACAGCTACGGCCTTCAACCAGGCCGACCCGCCGGACGCCTTCGCGTCGACGCGCGCCAATCACGAACGTTTTGCTTTCCTGCTTCTCCGTATCGGCCACGTCCCAGGGCTCGCGCTCGCCCATCTCGACTTCCGCGTGCTGCTCTTCCTCCTGGCGCAGAAGCCTGGCTCGTACGCCGCGCACCACCACACGATCGCCAAGGCCTGCGACTCGAACACGACGTCCATCCGCCAGTCACTCACGCGCCTGCGCGCCGCGGGGGTCGTGCTCTGGGAGCTCATTCCGCCGCACCACGCCCTTCCCACGGGGCGTTTCACGCGCACGAACGTCAACCGCTACCGGGTGCACTTGCCGCGTCTAGGAGCGCTTGTGCAGGCGCCCGCAATGCCGCCGGCGACGGCGCCGAAATCGGGCGCGTCGACGCTGCCGAAATCGGATGCGTCTTATGGAACGGAGATCAGATCTGAACAACAGCCTCCCCCCTCTACTCCCCCGCCAGCACCGCGGGCGCCTTCCCTACCGGCACCACCCGAGGTGGAGGCGGTTGGATTGAACGAAGTGGACTCAGAGCTCGAGCCGATCCGGCAATCGTGGGAGAAGCTAGGACTAGGCGCGCTCGATCACCGTTCGGCGAGAGCGCTCGAGAACCGCCGCGCCGAGGGCGCGACGCTCGAGCAGCTCGAGGCGGCCATCGCCGGTGCGGGCGACGACGACTGGATCCGCCGTCGCGCCAAGGTCCCCTTTGCCGTTGTCTTCGCGTCCCTCGCGAGCCTTGAGCGGTTCGCGCACCAAGGGCGAAAGATCCTTTGTGCCCGCGAGAGCGACGCGCGTCGCGATGCCGAGGAAAGGCGTAAGGATCGTGAGTGGCGCGCGCGCGCGACTGAACGCGCGGAACTTTCCCCAACCGCGAGCGGGCATCGACTGATGCTGCCACTAATGGCCTGCCCTCCCCCTCGCGCAGCGCCACAGATGACAGCCGAGCAGTTCGTCCGGCAGCGCGTCGAGCAGCTTGAGCGATTTGAAGTCTGGGGACGGCACCACGCGCTTGCTGAGGTACCGGAAACCCCGTGCGTCGTTGACACCACTTCTAAATTGTAGACACGTGGTCGTGTATACGTGTATACATAAGCCAAATGCGGGTTGTTTCGCTCATCGCCCAGAAAGGTGGAACCGGAAAGAGCACCATTGCGGCACACTTGGCGGTCTGCGCTGCGCGCCACGGAAAAACCGTCGCACTCGTTGACCTCGACCCTCAAGGGAGCGTGCTCGCGTGGGCCGAACGGCGAACAGCCGAAGACGTAACGGTCGTGGCGGCGAGGATCCAGGAGCTACCAGGTCTCCTGGCAGACGCAAAAAAGCAGGGCGCAGATCTCGTGGTCGTGGATACGGCGGGACGTGCTGACACGGTTGCGATGCAGGTTATGGGTGCCAGCGACCTCGTGCTTGTTCCCTGTCGCCCATTTATCAATGACCTCGAAGCCAGCCGGCGAACGGCCGAGCAGGTCAAGGCGGCCCGCGTGCCCCGTGCCGCGTTCGTAGTGAACGGAGCTCCGGCCCAAGGATCACGGCACGTCGAGGCCATCTCGGCGCTCGAAGCGCTCATGCCAGTGGCACCCGTCGTCCTCCATCATCTCGTCGCGTATGGCGACGCTCTGACGGATGGCCAAAGCGTCGAAGAACTCGACCCCGAAGGCAAAGCCGCACTCGAGATCCGCCAGCTTTATCGTTGGATCCTCACGGTGTAGACAGGTCTACATGTAGACTCGTACACCTGTACACAAGGAGACGTGTGGACATGGCAAGAGCAAAACTACAGCTCCGACCGGCCAAGAGCGCCGAGGCTCCGGCTGAAGCGGCATCATCGGCGAAGCGAACAGCACTCACACGTCAGGGAACCCGCGTTGTGGCGGCGCACGTTCCCCCCGCGATATGGGCTACGCTCCGGCAGCTCGGAATCGAGCAACACAAGAGTGTCCAAGAGCTCATAGTGGAAGCGCTCGACGATCTTTTCGCGAAGCATCGGCGGTGATGCTTGATGCTGTCACGGTGGGCTCTCTCTAAAAGCTATGACTTTGGTGGAGTTGTTGCGAGATGGCTGTGTGTCGAAGCTGAGCTCGTGGGCGGGGCGGCGGCCATGACCGATGCGGGGTTCGAGGAGACCGCTCTCGCGGCTCGGCGGTCGGCAGCCTTGCGTTCGCGTTCCCCCTGACGTGCGACGGCGTCGGCCTCAAGCTCGGCGACTACTTGCGAGGGGAATCGGGCGATACATGCTTCGTGCAAGGGACTCCCGACACCAGCAAAGTTTCGCCGGGCGTTCTCGTTCTTGATCTGCTCTTTCAGATTGCGGATGCTCGCTTCGAGTTCTTGCGCCTCGGTCTTGATGGGCACGCGCTGTGGGTTGGCCTTGTCCACGATCGCTCCGAGCCGTTTCTGGAGAACCTGCAACCGCGAGACGCTCTCTCGATAGCTCTGCTCGAGCTCTTCGAAGGTCATGCTTTGAGTGTCCTTTCGTCAGCGGGCCTAAACGAAGGGTAGTGGGCTGCCCACGAAAAGGGGCCTCATGACGGTTTCGAACGCCTCATGGCGCCAGGTCGGGCGAAAGGGCCGGCTTATTATGATGTGTACACGTATACATGTGGACGTGGCTACAATGTGCGCGCCTCGGTCGGCACCGCCGATTACCCGGTAGCGTGAGCCGCCGCCCTCGGCGGGGCCCCTTGGCGGTGCGGTCGCGGCCGTGCGGTTGGTCGTGGCCATAGGGGATGGGGTTTCGAGAGGGGGGGCGTCTTGGGCAGTGGGAGGCTAAATGGCTCAGGCCGTCTCGCGCGGGTTTTTTGACCGGACGTCTTACAAGCCGCGGTCCTTGTCGGGCGTGCGCACAAGCCCTTTGGGGTCGCGCGCGACGACGACGGCCTTGCCGACCTGGGCACGCACACCTCGCGCGTGGCCCGGCACGAGGACAAAGCGGGCGCCGTCGCTGACGACCGCGTAGAGCGCGTGCTCCTCGCCCGGCTGGAGGCGCCCTCGGAAGGTCGCCGGCGTCTTGGCGAGGAACTGCTGCCCCGACCGGGCGGCTATCCCTTTCCCTACCGCCCGCCGTTCGAGCTCGCGAAGCTTGGCGACCCGGTGCCGGGCCTCCGGCGCGATGCCGAGCCACCGGCTTGCGGTGAAGCGCTCCTCGCGCCCATACTTCCCCCATGGCTTCCGTGCCTCCGCCTGTACCGGCCGCTTCGCGTCGCGAGGACGCGGGGGCCACGTACGCTCGCGAGCTCGAGGAGACGCTCGATTCGCTCACGCCCGCAGAGAAGCGGTTGCTCGACGAGCTCGCGGAGCTCGAT
>JALYHX010000676.1 GCA_030776305.1 Myxococcota bacterium | reverse complement strand
TGGTTCCACCGTCCGGTGCGGCCGCGTCATCGGCACCACCGCTCGAACTTCCGGAACCGCTGCCGCTTCCGGATCCGCCCGAGCCGCCGCCGCTACCCGACCCGCCGTTTGAGCCACTCGAACTCGAGGACGCGACGCCTCCCGAGCTTCCCGAGACATCGCCACTGCTCGAGTTGCCGCTTGCGGAGGTTCCGCTGGACGAGCCGGCCGCGTCCTGCGCTGGAGAACCGCTTTGGGATGGTCCGGAGGAACAACCAGCGACGAGGACCGCTGCTGTGGCGAGAGGGCCGAAAAAGACGGACGGAACTGCTTTCACGAGTTGACTCCCTTGCGACGCCTGTCGCCACTGGTGCTTCGAGTCGTGTGGATCATGCTCTGGAGACCAGTGTCTTGACGACGAAAAAGCAATCGTGTTTTTCGCTCCGGCATTGACCCGCGGGTGCTCGAAGATGGCCTCCTGTATGCTAAGGCCGACCCTATGCTCCCGATCGACAAGCTCCAGCAACTCGTGCGCCGTTACGGCGATATCGATGAGCTGCTCTGTCGACCCGAGGTGCTTGCCGACCGCACGAAGGTATCGAAGTTGAACAAGGAGCGGAGCGATCTCGAGGTTCTGGTCGGCTCCTTTTCGAGATACCAGGAGCTGGAGAGAAAGATTCGCGAGGACCAGGAGGCCCTCGCGGACCCCGAGTTGCGCGACTTCGCGCAAGACGAGCTGGTCGAGCTGGAAGGGGAACGGGGGAGGATCGAGCGGTCGATCCAGCTGCTCTTGCTGCCTCCGGATCCGTTCGACCAGAAGAATACGATCCTCGAGATTCGCAGCGGTGAAGGGGGCGAGGAGGCAGCGCTCTTCGCGGCGGACCTATTTCGCATGTACGCGCGCTACGCGGAACGCAAGCGGTGGAAGGTCGAGGTGCTTTCGTTGAGCGAAAGCGCAACGGGTGGGTACAAGGAGTGCGTCGCCCTGGTCACCGGAAGGGACGTTCACTCCCAGCTGCGCTTCGAGGGAGGGGTACACCGGGTCCAGCGGGTTCCCGCCACCGAACAACAGGGGCGCATCCATACGTCGACCGCGACCGTCGCCGTCCTCCCCGAAGCTGATGACGTCGACGTGCAGATCGACGAGAAGGATCTGGAAATCAGCATCGCCGCCAGCGGCGGACCCGGCGGTCAGGGGGTCAATACGACGAACAGCGCGGTCCAGCTCGTGCACAAGCCGACGGGCATCATCGTCAAGTGTCAAGATGAGCGGTCGCAGCTCAAGAACAAAGCGAAGGCTTTGAAAGTGCTGAGGGCGCGTCTCTACGAGCGTGAACGCGAGAGGCAAGAGGAGCAGGAGGCAGCAACGCGCCGGAGTATGGTGTCCACTGGGGAGCGCAGCCAGAAGATCCGCACTTACAATTTCCCTCAGAACCGCGTGACCGACCACCGAATCCGCCTCACATTGGCCAAGCTGGATCGCATCATCGAGGGGGATCTCGACGAGTTGGTGACCGCGTTGCGCACGAGTCGCGAGGCAGAGCGCCTGCAGGCGGCGGGAATTCTGGCGCGCTCGGCGGAGCCAGAGGCATCGGGCGCGGCGATCCAGGACTCGGAGAGCTGACGGTGCGCATGCAGGGCGAAGCGCTCGTCATCGGGATGACGCTCGTCCCCGGCCTCTTTTCGCGCAACCGCACATTCGCGCTGTTCGAAGACCCCGAGGTCCGCCGCGCGCGCCGGCGCGCGTCGCTGTTGCGCGGGATTGTGCGTCACCTTTCCGGCGTGCAGGGAACGATCGAGTCGCTACGGATAGCGCGGAGCGCCTCAAGCTACGAACTGAGCTATTGCTTGCCACGCATGAGGGTCGTGCGGCGAACGACGCTCACCGAGGTGGAGCTCGCTTGCGTACATTATCTTGCGGCGCGCGCGGGTGTGGACGGACTCCATGTCACGGACCAAGAGCGGATGGCGATCGACGCTGCGCTGAGGCGCTTGGCGGCTGGCCTTCGCCTCGTGGAGGTCGAGGCTGAAATGAACGCATGACATACGGAAAGCGACCATGGACGAGCTGATCGTCAGCCCGCGCGTCCTTCGAGTCTTCGTTTCTCGCTAAGGTATGAGCGCGAGCTGCGCTGGTTCTTCGCGTGCCAGACACCTGGGGTCGTCGTGGCGCGGATCGTTGACGTATGGACCGACCGGATACGCAACGAGCGCGGGTGTTTGGGGCTCGAGCAGGCGTGCGATTGCATCGGGTGCCATCGGGGCGGGGTCGACCCAGCGGTCCCAGGCGTCGCGCTCAAGCACGACAGGCATGCGGTCGTGGATGGCATCGACAGGAGGGCGCGCAGCCTGCGTGATGATCGCGCAAGACTCGACGATCTCGCCGTCACGCGCCGCCCACCGCTCCCAAATCCCCGCGAGCGCGAAGGGCGCTTGGTCGATGCGCTGGACGAAGAACGGCTGACTTGCGCGTCTCCCAGCTCTCTGCCACTCGAAAAAGCCGTCGACGATGACGAGACAGCGACGCTTCTGCACGGCCTCGCGAAACGCTCGCGTGTCGCTGATGCTCTCGGCGCGAGCCAACGCAAGCCTGTCGGCAATCTTCGGGCTTTCGGCCCACGGCGGCACGAGGCCCCAGCGAAGCAGTTCGATCCGCCGATCCGGCGACGACGACCTGACCACGGCAACCGGCCGGGAAGGGGGAACGTTGTAGTGCGGCACCAGCACCGGCCGCTCGCGCAAGCCGAGCGCGTGGCGCAATTCGTCCGGCGATGCCGTGAGCGCCGTGCGGCCGCACATCGGTCGTACATAGCCCGTCGGATCGACGAGCGCCCGTCCGGCGGGCGTAGTCAGCCGGCGTTCGCGGAGATACGCTCGACAGTGATGACGACCTGTCTTTTTTGCGACATTGCGGCGGGAACGACCCGCGCGCAGATCATCCTCGAGAACGAACACATCGTCGCCTTTCGAGATATCCGTCCCGTTGCGCCGACGCATGCGCTCGTTGTCCCCAAGAAGCACATCGCCGGTGTTCACGACGCCACCCCCGCAAACGCGGCGATGCTCGGTCAGCTCCTCCTCAGCGCACGCGACGCAGCCGAGAAGCTCGGGCTGGGCGATGGCGGATATCGACTGGTGATCAACCAGGGCGCCGACGCGGGGCAAAGCGTGGCTCACCTGCATTGCCATGTGCTCGGCGGACGTCCGATGCAATGGCCGCCGGGATAGCCATCGTGAGCAATCACTCGCCGGCGTAGTCCGCAGCACCGATGATTTCGAGTCGGCCGTCTCGCCAGTCGAACCAGAAGTGTTCCGAGTCCGTTCCGCCGCGCCACGCGCAGTAGGGTCGGGTTGCGCTGCACGCGAGCTCTGCGCAATGCGCGCCGATCCCGCGCAGATCATCGGCTACGAGCTTGCCGAGGCGAACGACCTTGGGTCGCCACGTCGGCATGCCGGGCTCGTCGAAATGCAGAAGTCTCGCGTCGGGGGCTGCTTGACGTCGGAAGCCGGCCGGCGTGCTCGCCGCCGTCAGCAGTCGACAGGCGTCGTCGTGCGCTATGCCACGCAATGGGATCGACGCGGCGGCACGCGCGGCGGAGGCGACGTCCGGCGTATCCATGAGTGCAAGCGCGCTGGCAAGATCCGCTTCGAGAGACGAAGGTTGGACGGAAGGTAGGGGCGCGATGAAGGCTTGGGTCCAAGCAAGCGGCAAGCCTCCCGCGCCCGTGCCACTCATCCTGACGATGACGTCCGTCCGTCCGTCCCCATCCACGTCGGCGAACGCGGCCTCCCATCGCGCGCTACCGGACTCCGCGCAGGCGGCTCCAGCGTCGATGGCGAAGACTCGCGCGGTATCCCCCTCGCGGACGACCACGACCGGCGTGTCGGGTGCCAGATCGGTCACGCCGACGCCGATGGTGCCGCCACTCGACGCGAGCTGCGCTTGGCCGAGCACCTGTCTGACTTCGCGGGCACGCGCACGAAGGACCAACTCCGTCTCGGTCGCTTCCAGGTCCGCCGCCACCACGCGCGGGGGCGATGCGGTCGTCGTGGAGCGTGCCACGGGTGCGTCCGCGATGATCGCACGGATCAGCCAGCGACCGTCCTGACGTGCAAAGCGAACGATGGCCCGCCCGCCGTCGGTCCACGCCTCGCATGTGTCCACGCCGCAAGCCTGGGTCGCGAGCGCATCGCGAAGGATCGCGAGCACCGCGCCCGCGAGTGGCGATGCAGCCGTGGCATCGGCGTCGAGATGACCCACCCGTTGTGTGAAGAGCGACTGCCACGCTAGCTGCACGTCGGCGCCGTCCGTTGCAAGAGAGCTGGCCAGCGTCGACGTGGATGCGCTCGCAGCGCGCAACGCGGCGACGAGCGCTCCGGCGTCGCGTTCGACGGGCGGCGCCCGCTTCAGGCGAGACGCGAGATCCGCCGTGTCGCGAACGCCAGAGAGCGCCATCGGCGACGCATCGAAGGCCGAGAGCGGACCGCCGGTATCGATCCACGTCCCACGCAATCCTGATGGCTGGTCGAGAACGCCCACGCTTTGCAGAAGAATGTATGCAACGCCGCTCTCGACGATACCGCCGAGGACGCGGACTCCCGCAGGCCAGCGCTCGACCGGTTGTATCTCTGTCGTTCCATCTTGCGCGCGCCACACCCGCCACGCACCCCATGCCACTTCTCGTGTCCCGGCGAATACCAGCCAACGGGTCCTACCCCGCGCGTCGCGAGGCAGCGCAATGGGTTGGGCGTGGGGTTCACCCCGGCCGACCAGCGCGTCTGCGAGAGGCGCCGGCCAACCTGGAGTGATGTCGACCGGGGGTGCGCGCACGGTCGACGCGGGAGGAACGGCGCTCGAAATGGGAGCTACACGCGGCAATTCGGAAGCCCTGGCGCCTCCGCATGAAGCCGGAAAGACCATTCCCGTGAGAACGACGAGCCTCGCGAGGGCACCCTCGCCGCCATCCATCGACCGCATGCGCCAATCTATCAGACAAAGGAATGAATCGGCGCAGCTTGCGCTCCGATCAACGAGGTCGTAATTCCGCCTTTCTCGATTCCGACGATGAGACGCGCCCTGTTTCTGATCGCTCTTCTGTTTGCGTGCCGGAAGCCGCCCGTCGGCGGTGCCGGTGGCGCACCGGATGCAGCCACGGACATGCCCGCGGGCGCCGGCGTTATCCCAGGAACGCACTCCGTGCTTCCAGCGCGCTGCCGAGCGACCGACCTCGGCATCTCGGTCGACGACGGAGGAGGGCTGGACGATCTCGAATTCGGCGACGCTGTGGCGACGGCGGAAGGATACGGCGTTGGGATCGTGCGCCGAACGCCCACGGGTCGGATGGCGGCGGTTGTACTCGTTCGCGACGGCGTTGTCGGGGCACGCGTGGTGGATCTCGGCCCGACGCCCGACGAAGCGTCTCCGCCGCGGCTGGCATCGTGCGGAAAGGAGCTCGTGGCGGCCGCGTACGTTCTGCCCGGCGCCGTCTCACGGGACAGCGGTGCGCCATCTGGCCACCAGGTCCTCATGCTGTACGGGGTGAGTCACGTCCCCGAGCCGTCCCTCTTGTCCATCCCCCAGGCTGGAGGCGACTCGCTTGGGGTCGATCTCGCATGCTCGGGGGGCGGCAAAGGACTCGCGGTCTGGGACGAGACGACGAATGCCCCACACGGCCTTGCTGCACAAGGCCCAGT
>JALYHX010000675.1 GCA_030776305.1 Myxococcota bacterium | reverse complement strand
CATGTACATGGTGCGATTCGACGGAACGGTCGAGAAGTGGGCGACCAAGTTGACGACGTCGAGCGCCTCGGACCCCCCTTACCTCACCAGCAGCACGGACACGACGCTTCGGTCTTTCTACATTTGGTGGTACGCGCACAACGGGCGCATTTCTTTCGACGGGTCTCACTACGCCGGATATTACGGCGCCGCCGTGAGCGTCGTTCAGGGCGGTTGCGTGAACATTCACCAGGGCGACCAGATGAGAATCGTCGACCTGAGTGGCAATCCTCAGAGTGGCGGATTCACCGACTTTGGCTGTAGCCATAGCAGCTACGAACGCGTCGTGTGGGACGGCACGAAGTTCGTGCCGGTCTGTAACAACGATGGAGCCGCCTCGGGAAAAACGGGGCAGATCAAGTTCGCGGGCGGTCCGACGATCTATCCGGTCAACGAGCTCAATACCGACTTCGGCAGTGTACTGAAGGCCGGCGGCGGAGGCTATTGGGTCATCTTGAGCGACATTCGTCCGGGCCAATCGACCACGTCTCCAGGTCTCGACGACGTCCATCTCGTTCACACCACGATGGGCGCCTTCGACAAGGACATGACGTTGGCAAACGACCCGGGGCTCAACGATCGCGCGCCGCACCTCGCCGCTTTCGGCAAGAACCGAATGTTGGCCGCATGGGAGACGTCGACGGCGGTCGACCACCTCGCCCAGGGCGACGCAAATCGAAAGCTCTATGTACAAGCCCTCGACAACACCACTGGCGCTCCGCAGGGCAGTCCGTACTACGTACCGGGCGTGACGGGCAGTCGTTACCAGGACTTCCGAGCGTACCCGGACAACAGCGTCGCGTACGCAGCACCCGGAAGTAGCGCAACGAAAATCAAGATTCTGCGGATCATGCCTTGCCCATGATGCTCTCGGCCGTCGACCATCCGTGCACGTAACCTCGACGGCTGCTTCGCGGCACACCGCCCTCTCGCTGCCTGGCTTTCGGGCTTTCCTCGGCACTTACGTGCTCGCCATGATGGCCGACAACATCGAGCACGTGATCAGCTACTGGGTCCTCTTCCAGAAATTTCACTCACCCGCGCTCGGGGGCTTCGCCGTGCTCTCGCATTGGCTGCCCTTTCTCGGCTTCTCGGTCTCCGTCGGTGCGCTGAATGATCGCTTCGACTCCCGGCGTCTCATTCAGATCGGGATGGTGCTCTTCGTCACCGTGTCCATCGGGTGGGGCTACTTCTTTCTCACCAACTCGCTCCGCGTGTGGCACGCCATGGCGCTGCTCGTGGTGCACGGCTGCGCCGGTGTGTTCTGGCAGACGTCCAGCCAAATGCTGCTCTACGACATCGTCGGCCCTGCGCTCTTGCCGAGTGCTGTCCGCCTAAACGCCACCGCTCGCTCCGTAGGCCTGCTGGTCGGCCCCGCTGTGGGTGGCGTGATCATGCTGGCGTTGGGCCCGACGCGCGGCATCTTTCTCGACGCGACGTTCTACGCCCCGCTCGTCTTATGGCTGATCGGCGCACCGTACGGCCGCACCTTCAAGGGCGATGCCCCGAAGGTGAGACGCGCCGTGCGCGGCTTCGCCGATATCACGCAGACGATTCGCGACGTGCGCGGCGTGCCGGTGGTCTTCGCGATGATCCTGCTGGCCGGGGCCGCCTCCTCTTTCATCGGCAATAGCTACCAGGCACAGATGCCTGGCTTCGCCGCGGATCTCGGCCATGCCGACCCGGGTGTCTCGTACAGCGCGCTGCTCGCCGCTGATGCGACCGGTGCACTCCTGGCAGGCATCCTGCTCGAGCTCCGCGGTGGCAATTTTTTCAAGACGCAGCCGTCGTCCGCAATGAAGCTCGCGATGCTATGGGCGCTATCGCTGGCCGGCTTCGCATGGGTTCACTGGTATCCGGGGGCGCTCGCGCTCCTCTTCATCGCGGGCTTTTTCGAGCTGTCATTCAGCAGCATGGCCCAAACAGTCACGCAGATTCATGCTCCCGACGGCATCCGCGGACGCGTCCTGGGGCTCTTCAACATGTCGTCGCTCGGACTGCGCGCATTGAGCGGCATCACCGTTGGCCTCGTAGGCAGCCTGATGAACATTCATGCATCGCTCGCGACATCCGCGCTGCTGTTCGTCGGCGTCACGATGGCCCTGCTCTGGCGCCTCGCTGATACTCAAGTCATGGCTTGACAGTTCAATCGCGCGACTCAATACTCAAGCCGATGCTAAACAACGCCGCCATCGATAGGGTCTTCCATGCCCTCGCGGAGCCCACCCGCCGCGCCATCGTAGAGCGCTTGAGTGCCGGGCCCATGTCGGTCAGCGATCTCGCGCACCCGTTCGACATGACTTTGGCTGCCATCGTCCAGCACCTTCAGGTCCTCGAACAAAGCGGCGTCGTACGAACGCAGAAGAGCGGTCGCGTGAGGACGTGCAGCCTGGACTCGGACGGCCTGAAGCTCGCCGAGCGCTGGCTCTCCGAGCGGCGCACGCTCTGGGAGCGGCGGCTCGATCGCCTGGGCCGACTGCTCGCCGAGGACGAAGACGAGAAGCAACCATCCGGTACACGCAAACAAAGGAAGAGAACATGACCCAACATTCCGTCCTTCACGCCACGTTCACAATCGAGCGCGATTACTCGGCCGCCCCGGCGCGCGTCTTTGCCTCCTTCGCCAATCCGGTGACCAAGCGGCGCTGGTTTGCAGGGGGAGAGAGCTTCGAGGTCAAGGAGTTCACGATGGACTTTCGCGTCGGTGGTCGCGAGTCCACGCGCCTCCTCTTCCAAGGCGGGCCCGAGGGCGCGCCGCCGAAGGGGACCGAAATCCGCAACGACACCACCTACCAGGACATCGTTGCCGAGCGACGCATCGTCTTCGCGTACACGATGACCATTGGTGACAAGCGCATCTCCGCGTCGCTCGCGACGGTGGAGCTATCTTCAGCGACCAAGGGGACGCATCTGGTCTTCACCGAGCAGGGGGCGTTCTTCGAGGGCGCCGACGATCCGAAGATGCGCGAAGGGGGGTGGCGCGACCTTCTATCGAAGCTCGATAGCGAGCTGCGAAAGGCGGCTTGATCTTCGTTTCTCCTTGTCTTCGATTCGGCTCGTACAGGCTGATGTTACTGGGCGTGTACCAGCGCAGCGCTCGCAGGTGGCACCACCACAGTGACCACGTTCCCGTTCTTCGAGAGTGAGTAAGGCGGACTC
>JALYHX010000674.1 GCA_030776305.1 Myxococcota bacterium | reverse complement strand
CGCGCGCGGAAAGAGATCTCTTCCGATCGAGGAGAGGTCGTCCAAGCCGATGCGACCCGGATGCCCTTCGAGGAGGGGCGCTTCGACGTCGTCACGTCGTTCGAGACCCTCGAGCACTTGCCCAAGCGCAAAGAGTTTCTGCGGGAAGTCAGCCGCGTCCTGGCGTCCGATGGCGTCCTCTTCATCTCCACACCCAACGCGCTCTACACGCTTCCGATCGACGGCAAACCGCGCAATCCCTATCACCTCTACGAATACGAGCCGGCGGAGCTCGTGGCCGAGCTCAAAGAAGACTTTGGTGAGGTCGACCTCGTTGGGCAGAAGCTGAGCGCGCGCTTCGTCGTGCCGCCGTTCGACTGGGATCTGCGAAGCGAGACCGATCCGGTGATTCGTGCGAACGCATGGGTGCGCAAGGTGGTCCTTCGCCTTCCGCCGGAGGCGCGCGACCCGACGAGCATGCTCCTCTGGGGGCACTCGTTCTTTCCTCGCGAGTCCGACTATCGCTTCTCGGGCGTCGGTGTAGACGAGGCGAGTGTACTCCTGGCAGTCTGCAGCAGGCCTGTCCGACGACCCTGATGTCGTCTATCCTCGCGTCGCCTGAATGCGTGAAAAGCTGCTCAAAATCCTGCGTGAACCGGTCACCGGAGCCACCCTCGCGCTGAAGAACGCAAAGGCCGATGGGGGCCGCATCGAAGAGGGTGAGCTCGTCAGCGGCACGGGCCGCACGTATCCAATCGTGCGCGGCATCCCTCGCTTCGTTCCGCCTGAGAGCTACGCCGAGTCGTTCGGCTTTCAGTGGAACAAGTACCGCGACGTTCAGCTCGACTCGGCGACGAATGCAAGCATCTCGCGGGCGCGGTTCGACGCCGAGGCAGGGTGGACGGAGAAGGAGCTCGAGGGCACGTGGTGCCTCGATGCCGGGTGCGGCGCGGGGCGCTTCGCCGAGATCGCCGCGTCGCGGAAGCCGAACTTCGTGGCCATGGACCTGTCGAGCGCCGTCGAAGCGGCGAAGAAAACGCTGGAGCGCTATCCCAATGCCGACGTCGTTCAAGCCAGTCTCTTCGAGCCACCGTTCGAACCGGGGACGTTCGATTTCGTGTATTGCATCGGCGTCATCCAGCACACGCCGGATCCGCGCCGCGCCGTCGAGACGGTGGTTCGCCTCGCCAAACCGGGCGGGCAGTTTGCGATGACGATCTACGCGCGCAAGCCGTGGACCAAGCTCAATGGGAAGTATCTGCTCCGTCCGATCACGAGGCGTTTGCCTCAGAAGACGCTTCTCCGGATGATCGAAGCGTCGATGCCGGTGCTCTTTCCGGCCACGGATGTCTTGTTCCGTGTCCCGCTTCTGGGGAAGGTGGCGCGATTCACGATTCCGGTGGCCAATCGCGTGGAGAACAGCGGGTTCACGCGCGAGGGGCGGTACGCGGAGGCTGTCCTCGATACGTTCGACTCGTTGTCGCCCCGGTATGACTCGCCGATGACGTGGCAAGAGGTGGAGTCGGTGTTGAACACGGTCCCGGCGCAGCGGTGGGACTTCCGGCATCGCGTGCCGATCGAGTGTGTCGGCGTGCGGTGAATCTGCGGGCGGCAGGGAGGCCTTTCTCGGTCGTTGCGTGATCCTGACTCCGGGGCGCAGCACCGACGCTTGTGCCGGCCGATGCCGGACTTCTACATAGCGGCTCTCGCCGTCAAAGCTCGGGAAGCTGCTGCATCGTGTTCCAAGTGGCCGAGCGCTGTATTTCCTGCACTCTTTGCGGGGTCGAGCACTCGCGCGCGGCCGGTTGTAAAAATGTCTATGGAAGGTTCGGAACCATTGGGCATAGGGATGATCGGTCCCAAGCCGCGACCGCGTCGACTACGAGTGCCTCTAGTGAGCAGCGGGGAGTATTTTCTCTTGGTTCGGTGTCCGGGAATCATTTCTCGCAACTTTTGACGGCAGTCGACCGAAAGGATGCAAAGGCGAGTCGGAATGCTGCACAAGCAAGTCCCGAACGACCGTTCTTCGGCTCCGGGACGGCCCGCACGCGAAATGAGCATCGCTGGAAGAAAGCCGACTCCCGTGAACAAGACCAGCGTGACAAGACGGATTCCGTTCAGTCCAGTCGTCTCGATGCGGACCGTGTGGCTCGTCGTTGTTTCATGGGCGCCGCTCGTTGGGTTGGTTGCATCATTGCTGGGCGCTCAGGGTCGCCTCGCGACTTTACGGTTCTGGGATGGGGCGCCGATTCTCCTCCTGACGCGGCTCGCCCTCGGCTACGGCGTGGCGAACAAAGCTGTCGCGTCGCGCACGCGATGGCGGGCAGTGGCGTGGAT
>JALYHX010000673.1 GCA_030776305.1 Myxococcota bacterium | reverse complement strand
CGATCCTTTCACTCTCGCGCTGGGCGGCCGCGTATGGCTTCCCACGGGCGATGCGACGAAGTACCTGGGCGACGGTGAAGTGCGGGTGGGACCGCAGATCTCGGCGGCCGGCGAAATCGATGCCTTCGTCTACGCAGCATCACTCGGATTCGTCTACCGCGCGAACAACACCGCCTTCGTCGGTCATCCGACCGGATCGGAGGCTACATTCGGCGCGGCCATCGGAGCGCGCGTGCTCGACAAGAAGCTCGTGATCGGCCCGGAGATCTGGGGAAGCACCGTGCTGTCGAACGGAGACGCCGTCTTCGGTGAGCGAACGACTCCGCTCGCCCTCATCGGCGGCGCTCACTATACGGCAGGCGACTTCCGCTTCGGCATCGGCGCCGGCCCGGGTATGTCGCATGCCGCGGGAACGTCGCTCTTCCGCGCGCTGGGTTCGATTGAGTATGCTCCTGGGCTCCCGTCGGAGGTCGTCCAGCCGGCCGATCGCGACGGCGACGGCATCCTCGACGGCGAAGACGCGTGTCCCGATGTGCCTGGCGTCCGCACGGATGACCCCAAGACCAACGGTTGCCCGAGCGATCGGGACAAGGACGGCATCCTCGACACCGAGGACGCGTGCCCCGACGTGCCCGGCGTTCGCACGAACGATCCGAAGACGAACGGTTGCCCGCCGGACCCCGATCGCGACAAGGACGGTATCCCCAATGAGACCGATGCATGTCCCGACGAACCCGGTCCGAAGAGCGATGATCCAAAGACGAGCGGCTGTCCACGCGTCTTCATCAAGAACGCGCAGATCCAAATCCTCGAGCAGCCGAAGTTCGACTTCAACCGGGCGGTCATCAAACGAGAGAGCGATGCGCTCCTCACCGAGGTCGCGAAGGTGATGAACGATCACCTCGAAATCACGCACGTGAGGGTCGAGGGGCACACCGACAGCGTCGGCAGCTCCCCGTTCAACATGGCCCTCTCGCAGCAGCGCGCCGAAGCGGTGGTCAAATGGCTCACCGATCACGGCGTCCCGAAGCAGAGGCTCTCGGCGCAGGGCATGGGCAAGGAACATCCGATCATGCCGAACGATACGGACCTCGGCCGTGCGGCCAACCGCCGCGTCGAATTTCACATCGAGACGCAAGACACGACGACGCACGAAATGGTCAAACCGCCGACGGGCGAGCCCGTCTCGGCGCCTCCCGCGACCAACCCCGTGCCCCCGGGCGCGACGCCGACGCCGAAGAAAGACATCCCGCCAAAGCCGTAAGCTCACGTGAAACCATCGGTCGTGCCTCTCGGCTGTAGGCTTACATGCCGGGGGTTCGCGCCAGGGGTACGTGACGGGGTGATCGTGGCGTCGTCGTATTGAACCGTACGCATCGGCCCAGGACTTCATGGCGCGCCGCGTGCAGACGTTGGTTCGTATATGGACTTCGTCGAGAGCGGCCCGAGTGCCATCTGACCCCGCGAGGGCAATTGTCGTGTTCGCGCTCTCCGCGACCGCATGCGTCGGATGGTTCTCCGCCGTCGAGGGGTGGTTCGAACCGTGGCTGTGGCGTTTTGCCGGACGCGTGCTCGGAGTTCGAATCGAGGGCGTGTCTTCCAGTGTGGGAATGCTGATGGTTCGGACATGGGCCACGGTTCCGCTGAACCATGCGAAGGACTTCACCGTCGTGGTGATAGGTGGGGTGATGGCTCTCATTTCCGCGATCGTCCCCACCGTGGGCTTGGCGCTCCTCGCTGCGCGCGCTCGTTCCCCTGACTGGGCCGCGATCCTCACGCTCATGGCGCTGGTGACGTGTCCGGTTGGCGTCGCAGCGCGCGTCTTTGGGGAAAGGAAAGCCGATTAGGGTCCGTCGTTCCCGGCGATTGTCGGTGATGTCGGAACCAAGTGAGGGTTGCGCTACGACGAGCCTCGCAGTGTCGCGGGGGACCTTCGCTTGCTATCGATGGGGGATCGCTGCCTCGTGAAGGAACGTGCCTCGCTGGCGGATAGGGGTCGCTCGTTTGGCAAGGAACGAGCCGCGCACACCGACTGGCGAAGCTCGGCCGCGATCGAGGCATTCTCGCGATTCGATGAACGAGACCCTCGCGGCCGAGTCATTCTGGGTCTTCGACGAGCCAAGCTCGCTGTTCC
>JALYHX010000672.1 GCA_030776305.1 Myxococcota bacterium | reverse complement strand
TGGGAGTCTGCCGACCGATCGACATCTGCCCCCCCGGCGATCCTTTCGACCCTTACTGCGGCTGCGACAACATCACCTATTGGAACGACTGCTTTCGCCAGATCAACGGCTCTCCTGCTTCGGCGCGGGGGGCGTGCACGAACCCTATCCAATGCAACCAGCAGCTTCCGTGCCCAGTGAACGGCGCTTCGTGCGCACATATCATCCCGGGCACAGCTAGCTGTCCTTCGGGGCCAGGGCTTCGGCACCAAAATGATCAAGGCGTCTGTTGGGTGACCCCCTTCCCCTGCCCAGTCGACGCAGGCGATGGCTTTTATGTGGAATGTGATCCAATGGCACGGCCAGAGTGCGAGGGGCTTTGCGAAGCAATTCACGAGGGTACAACGCACAAAGCTGTGAGCGCATGCCCCTGACCCGAGCGGCGCCGTGATGCTTTGGCGACGCGCCCTGGTAACCGCGCCCGCTGAGTTTCGTTAGCGGTGAGAGAGATCTTTTCTGGTCAGGGGTCGAATTGCTGGGCCGTCGAGCACCTCACCATCGACGTCGAAGCGCGAGCCGTGACACGGACAATCCCAGGACGTGGCGGCTGCGTTGAACCTCACGAGGCAACCCAGGTGCGTGCACACGCTCGAGACAGCGTGGAGCATGCCTTGTGGGTCCCGATAGACCGCAAGGCGCTCGCCTCGGACCCGCATCGTCTTGCCTTCTCCGGGCGCGATGTCGCGCGCCTGTCTGGCTTCGACCGGGTGAAGCCGGTCGCTTACGAAGTGCATCGGAAAGTCAATGTTCTCGGATGCGAACTCACTCGCCGAGGCGATCGGCCGGATGCGGGTCGCAGCGTAGAGATCGGCCCAGGGGCTCTCCCGACCGAGCACCAGATCGGTGACGATCTGCGCGGCTACGTTGCCGAACGTGATCCCGTTGCCGGAGAAGCCGGTGGCGACGTACACGTTTTCGCTCATGGAGTTGCGACCGATGTAAGGCAGACCATCTACCGGCTCCTCGACCTGCGCTGACCACCGGTACGCGGGCACCGTCAACCGGAAGTGCTGCTTGGCCCAGTCGGCGAGCGCATCGAAATGCTCTTCGGTCTTAAGGGTGGTGCCGGTTTTGTGATCTTCGCCGCCCACGATCAGGTACGAGGTGCCGTCGAACGCGAAGCTGCTGAAGTAATGATACGGGTCCTGGGTATCCCAGAAAAGCGCGTCTCCCACCTGTGCGTTCGCGAATGCCAGCACGTAGGATCTGTATGCGTGGATCTTTGTCTGCAAGAAGACGCGGTTGAGCGGCGCATGGGTCGCGACGAACACCTTCCTCGCGCGGATGGTCGGTCCGTGCTCGAGGTGCACCGTGCACGGATCGCCGTCATCGACGGTGACGACGCGGCTCTCCTCGTGGAGCATCGCGCCCTTCGAGTGTGCTGCCTTGGCGAGCCCTTTGAGGTACCGCAGCCCGTGCATCTGCGCTTGGTCGGGAAAACGCAGCGCACCTCGCGTAGCGAACGGAAGTCCGGCGTCGGCCAGCAGCTCGACGTGTAGGCCAGCACGCGTCGCGGCTTCGCACTCCTTTTTCAGCTCGTCGAGGTCGTCCTCGCTCTCGGTGAAGAGCAGCCCTGGGCGGCGAACGAGGTCTGATGCGATACCATGTGCAACGGTGAGCGCCGAGACCCTCTCGATAGCGGCGCGGCTGGAGATGGCAACTAGCCGCGCACCTTCCTTGCCGAAGTCCTTCTCGATTTGGTGGTAGCGGGTGTCGACCGCCTCGGTGAGGTGCACGGTGGAGCCAGATGTGACGCCGCTGCCGAGACGGCGAGCCTCGACGAGAAGCACGCGCTGGCCCGCGTCCGCGAGCAGGAACGCGGCCGTCACGCCGGTGATTCCGCCACCGACAACCACGACATCCACTTCCGCATCGGCCGACAGCGCAGGATAAGCAACCGGTGGCACCGTCGCGGACCAGAGAGATTCGTTCATGCTCATTGTGCCCCGAAGGAACCGACTCAGAACGACTTCGATTAAGCAACGAGTTTCGCTAGCACCGCGCCGTACACCCAATGCGCAATTACCATTGCCGTGGGCCGGCCCGGACGGTCATTCTGCGGAGAGGGCATGATCCCGAGCGCGGGCACCCACCCCGCGTAACTCACAGCCCACACGGCGGTGCCGAAGGCGACCCCGGCAGCAACCCGGCCGCCGCTTTGCGCTCCCGCACCTGGTCCTCGCCTGGCCAGGAGAGCATGACCGAGGCCGAACAGCGCGCCGCACGCTCCCCCGAATGCCAAGTGGTTCACTGCCGCGAGCGCTTTCTTGGCCGGTGAGGTAACAAACGGCCTCACTCCGACGACATCGAGCATCGCGTCGGTGATCTTGGCGGGTGGGAGTTTGCCTGTGAGCCCAACCTTCTGCGCTGCGAGCATCACGACAGACATTGCGGCGGTCGCGGCAATTCCGGCGGCAAAGCCGCGTCCACCCCCTCTCGCTGCGAGTTGAAGAGCAGAGGTCGGAGTGGATCTAGTGCCGGGACGCGAGAAGTGCATCCGCGCCAAACATGCAAAGGGCGATCCTAGAGCAGCGTCCCCGGCCTTGCGATCCCGTGACGGATCGACGGGCCGCAGCCCAGAGCGCAGTAAGCTGACGCCGGTATGAGCCAAACGCGTGACGTAGCGGATATCTTCCGTGGCGGCGGCACCGCAGGGGACCTGTTACGCGCGACGGACTGGAGCCGCACGCCGCTCGGACCGTGCGCCGTATGGCCCTTATCCCTCACGACGATCGTGCGCGCGATGTTGAACACTCAGCAACCCACGTGTCTCTTCTGGGGTACCGCGCTCGTCAATCTCTACAACGACGGCTTCATTCCCATTCTCGGTGAGAAACATCCCGCGGCGATGGGGCAGGACGCCCAGGTGTGCTGGAGTGATGCGTGGCCAGTGGTCGGAGGGCTACTGAACGACGTGGTCGCTCATGGACGGTCGGTCCTATTCGCCGAGATGCTCGTGCCCATCGTGCGAGACGGTCGACTCGAAGACGCGTGGTGGAACTACAGCTACTCGCCGGTCTTTGGTGACGCCGGAGACGTTGCGGGCATCCTGGTGGTCGCAACCGAGACGACCGCCGAGGTGAGGGGGAGGCGACAGCTCGAGGCCGCGAAGATCGAAGCGGAGCTCGCGCGACAAGAAATGCAGGCCGTGTTCATGCAGGCACCGCTTCCGATGGCCTTTCTGAAGGGGAGAGAGCATCGCTTCGTGCTCGTCAACGAACCCTATCTCTCGCTCGTGAATCGAGACGTTCGCGGACGGCGCCTCGATGACGCCTTCAATCAAGAGGAAGCCGCCTTCTACCGGTCACACCTCGATCGGGTCTACGAGACTGGCGAATCCTTGATCCTCCAGGAAGCTCCGCTGCGCCTCCCCGACGCACAAGGAGTGATCCGGGAGCGGTTCATCGACGGCGGCTATCACGCCTACCGCCAGCCCGATGGGGCGGTCGCTGGTGTCCTTGCGATCATCCATGACGTGACAGCGAAGGTCGTCGCGCGCGAGCGCGAGGCCAACCTCCGGCACGCCGCGGAAGCGGCGAGTCGCGCCAAGGACGAATTCCTCGCGGTAGTCTCCCATGAGCTCCGCACTCCGCTCAACGCGATCCTCGGATGGGCTCGTCTCTTGATGGATACCGCCGAGCCAGAACGGATCCAGAAAGGGCTTGTCGTCATCGAGCGGAATGCCACGGCACAAGCCAAGCTCATCGAAGACATCCTCGACGTGTCTCGCATCATCACGGGCAAGTTGGTTATCGAGGCGAAGCGGACGAGGCTCGCCGACGTCGTCCAAAATGCCATTGAATCGATCCGGCCCGCTGCGACCGCGAAACGAATCCATCTCGAGCTTGTGATCGATGATTCCGAGATCACGCTGATCGCCGACGAGAGCCGTCTGCAGCAGGTGGTCTGGAACCTTCTGTCCAATGCGGTCAAGTTCACCCCCAGTGAGGGCCGCATCCAGGTGACCGCGAGCCGCGGTAACTCGCGGGTGTCGATTCGGGTCCAGGACACCGGTAAGGGAATTTCTGCGGAGTTCCTTCCACATGTCTTCGAGCGTTTTCGTCAGGACGACGCATCGACGACGCGACCGTATTCCGGGCTTGGGCTTGGCCTCGCGATCGTGCGACATATTGTGGAGCTCCACGGAGGTACCGTCGAGGTGCGCAGTGAGGGCGAGCGACACGGCTCGACGTTCGAGGTTCTGCTTCCGATACGTGCCGTCGAGCCTCATCAGTCACTCGTTCCCGATGACCTCCCATCCCGGCCCGATGCCGCAATCTCCACCTCCGAGAGGGCGCCGCGCCGAATTGGAGCGCTCGTCGGCGCCCGCCTGCTGGTGATCGACGACGAGGACGACGCACGGGATCTCGTAGCCACTGTGCTCCGGTTGGCTGGTGCTGACGTGTCCGAAGCTCGATCGGTCGCGGATGCGAGGACCGTCATCGCCAAGGTCCCGATCGACGCCATCGTGTCCGATATCGGAATGCCTCACGAGGACGGATACTCGTTCATGGAGCGTCTTCGTTCTGACGTCGACGCGGTTG
>JALYHX010000671.1 GCA_030776305.1 Myxococcota bacterium | reverse complement strand
GGCACACACCGCTCCCGGAGCTGCTGGCGTTTCCACTGGAATCGGACCCGCCATCGGGGAAGCCCGCAACGTTGACCGTTCCGCTGCATCCCGCGATCGCAATGCCAAGTGAGACCAAGAAAACTTTCATGACGCGACCTCCACAGACCACCCGCTGTTGCAATCTACCCTGAAGGCATGCCCAGAACCGCGTCTCACGACCGTCCCGCTCTCGGCAATCGTTTGCGCATGCCTTCCTGCGCCACGTGACGCGGAGCGGCGTATTCCGAACGCGAACCGCATGTCGCGGCCTAAGATGCTCGCCCGATGACTCCCGCTTTTGGCAAAGATCAGATCTCGATCGGCAGTGCGCCTGACAACGATATCGTGCTTGCCGGACCCGGCGTCGCGCCCCATCACGCGCGGATCATTCGTCGCGGAGGCCAGCTCTTCTTCATCGACGTTGGCGCCGTGTCAGCACAGAGCACGGCCAACGGGACGCCGGTGGTACCACAACAACCGGTGCCCTTCGACTTCCGCACGGTCTTTGCGGTCGGCGGAGTCACGGTGCCGCTGGCGCATCCCGCCATCTCTCCGATGATCATGTCTCGGGGGGAAGTCGACGCCCCTCCGGGACAGGTGATCGTCGGTCGGGACGCGGCGCGCGTCTCGGTCGTCATCGCGCACGCAGCGGTGAGCGGTCAGCACGCGACGGTCATGCTCGATCGCGGCATGATCGTCGACCACGGATCAACGAGCGGTACGCGGGTCGGGGGAAGGCAGGTCCCCGCGAACCAACCGACGCCGTTCGACGCCAATGCCATCATCGTCTTCGGACCCGTGCCCATACCCATCGGGGTGCTGGCGCAAATGGCGACACCAGCGCAAGGCGCGATGGCTGCGCATGGCGCGCAGCCGCAAGCTGCGGCGGCAGAGGGGGCGCCGCGCAAGCACCGTACGATCATCGGCGAGCTGTCGCTCGACCAGCTGGAATCGAGCGTCGTCACCATTGGCCGTACGCCCGACAACCAGATCGTCGTCAACCACCCGCAAGTGAGCTCGAAGCACGCCCAGATCGTCAAGAGCGGGGACCAGCTCTTTCTCGAGGATCGCGGCAGCGCCAATGGCACATTCGTGCGCGGGCAACGCCTGACCCCCGCGCAGCGCGTCGTCGTGAACAGCGGCGAAAAGGTTTTCATCGGTCCCATGCCGCTCGTCATTCATTTCGGCGACAAGCGGGTGAACGTGGTCGTCGAGGATCAGGCCAATTGGGCGGGCAAGCCGCTCTACGAGATCGAGGCGTGGGACTTGTATCTCGAAGTGCCGGATCGAGACGACAAGACGCAGATGAAGGTGCTCCTGGATCACATCTCGTTCAAGGCATTGCCCGGCGACATGATCGCGCTCATGGGCCCGTCCGGCGCGGGCAAGACGACTCTGCTGCTGGCGCTCAACGGGTATTTGCCTCCGACGAGCGGACAGGTGCGGATCAACGGCGAGGACCTGTATACCATTTACGACGCGCTTCGCGGCAGTATCGGTTACGTCCCGCAAGACGACATCGTCCACCCGGAGCTCACGGTCTTCGAGGCAATCAAGTATTCGGCGCGCTTCCGGCTACCGCCCGACTACAGCGAAGAGGAGATCGATCGACGGGTTGACGAGACGTTGCGTGACCTGGGGCTCGAGGGGCTCAGGAACCTGGAGATCGGCAAACCGGAGAAGAAGGTCCTCTCCGGCGGCCAGCGCAAGCGCGTGAACATCGCCTTGGAGCTCGTGACCGATCCGGTCATCCTCTTTTTGGACGAGCCGACGAGCGGTCTCGCGGCGGACGACACGACGGCGCTCGTCAACTTGCTCGCCGACCTCACGAAGAAGACCGGCAAGACGATCATCATGACGATCCATCAGCCGGCCAAAGACGAGTTCGAAAAGTTCAATTTGTGTTTGGTCATGGGATACGGCGGAATCCCGACGTACTTCGGCCCGGCCGGCGAGGCGGCCTATTCGTTCTTTGGATCGATCCTCGCTCGCGCGGGCGCACTCGGCCATCCCAACAAGCGAATCGACAACCCGCGCGACATGTTCGACATGTTGAACGTTCGCGAGCGGCTGGTCCTCGACGAGATGCGCCGACAGAATCCCCAGGTGACGCGGAGCACGGCACGAGCCGAGGCGGCGAGGGCCTGGCGAGCGGAGTACTTCCGCAACGACAGCCCGCTCTTCCAGCAGATGTTCTCGGGGCGCCGCGCGATCGGAACGGCTCCAGCTGCCCGCGGCGTTCCTCATCGGGCGGACGTGGCGGTCGTCCGGCAGCTCGGGCTCCTGCTCTCGCGTTATTGGCGGGTCCGCCTGCGCGATCGCACCGGGTCCGCGATCATGTTCCTGCAGGCACCGGTCATCGGCGCTCTCCTCTGGCTCGTCTTTGGTGGCCAGAAAGACGCGGTTCCGTATTGGTGTCTCGGCGCGCTCCAGGAGCTGTCGACCAAGAACAACATGAGCGCGAACGCCACTTCCAACCTGCTCAACTCGATGCAGCCGACGACCGATCACACGGCGGCCATGTTCTTCGTCGTCGTGAGCTGCGTCTGGTTCGGCACGAGCAACGCGGCGCGCGAGATCGTCACCGAGCGGGCGATCTATTTGCGCGAGCGGATGGTCAACCTGCGGCTCCTCAATTACGTCCTCTCCAAGTACCTCTTGCTCGGGTTCTATTGCGTAGTGCAGTGCGCGATGCTCCTCGGGATCGTCTTTTTCGCGCTCGGGTTCAATGGGGGCCTCACGGCGTTCTTGCTCGAGCTCGGCAATCTCATTGCCCTGGCCATGAACGCGACGGCGCTCGGATTGTGCGTGTCCACGCTCGTCGCCTCGGCGGAAGCAGCGATGGCGCTCACACCGATCGCGCTCATTCCGCAAGTGGTTCTCGGCGGTCTCATGGTGCCGATGACGACCAATCCGTACCTCCGTCCGCTCATGTATGTGATTCCGTCACGATGGGGATTCGAGGGGGCCATCGCAAACGAGCGCCTGGCCATTGCGGGCTCGCCGGCGTGGAACATCGACTTGCACAAGCCGGATCTGACCAGCCCGTCGGACTTCATCGTGGGCGGGCGTTTTCAGTGTGCGATCGCGCAGGTGGCAAGCGACTCGCTGAACGGTGCGTGGAGCTTCGTGGAGTGGAGCACGCCGTGGCTGCCATCGGCGGTGCTGTTCGGCATGACCTTCGGACTGATGATCGTCCTGTTGGTCGCCCTCAAGCGCCGAGATCCCGTGTAGTTCGACGGATCACCGCAATCCGTACACAGTCACGCCCTTGTGC
>JALYHX010000670.1 GCA_030776305.1 Myxococcota bacterium | reverse complement strand
CGCGACGACCGCGTCGACCGCGTTGCCATAAGACAGCCCGTCGCGCACGGCGCGCGCTACGTGCGGCTGCGACGCACTCCCTGCGCACCTCGGCGCCACACCCTACTCCTGTTCGTCGTCCCCGACGACGATTGCTCCGCGCGGTCGTACGAGCTTGGTTCCTCCACCAACACGCGCTCCGACGCGAGCGTTGCTGGCCATTTGTCGCAGCCGCTTCGCCTCGACGAGCGCTGAATCTGTCTCCACGATGACAAATACGTCGCGGCGAACACCGACAGCGCGCACGACACGTTCGAGCGCCACGGGCCCGAACGCGCGCGTCCCGCCGAGCGCCCGCATCCGCAGGTATGCGACCGGTCCTTGCGGCACCGGGTCGCGCACGGGGTCGACCGCCAGCACGATGTCCCAAGCGCGCGCCTGGGCTGCAGCGTCCGCCACCTCCCACACGCCGCTCGGTTCCCAGACGAAATGGGTGACATCGCGGGGAAAGCGCGCGATGAGCTTCGCGATCCGATCGCGCCAGAGCGACGTCGGCGTCACATCCGGAGGTGTACGAAGAACGAAGCAGCGAGCTTGCAGCCCATCGATGGCAGCACGCGCAGCCTCCAGTTCGGCCTCTACAGCGTCGCTCGGCTTGACGCGCGCGAGGTGCGGCCCTGCGACGACGGCGAAATGGAAGTGCGGTGGGACGGACTTCCGCCAGCGGCGCAGGGTCGCCAACGATGGCACTGCGCCCGGGAGCTCCGACCCATCGGAGACGCCAAGCGCGACCCGCACCTCAAGAAGGTCGAAGCGCTTGGCATACGCGGCGATTGGACCACGCAGTTCTTTCGCGCCGATATGCCAGCGTTGGGTCATCCGAAGCGCGCCCCATGTTGCATGCCTTCGACGATTCCGCCAGGGACATCGCAATCCTTGGGACGACGGGTCGAGGGCGAGTCCCCACACTCGAGCAAAGTGAGGGACCGGACGACAACCCGGAACAATCTTGCGCGTGGCTTCACTTTGAGGGCGCCCCCTATTTCTCCCGGAAGTGAAACCACTGCGTGGGATGGGACCGCACGAACGATTCCATGGCGTCAGCCAGTCGCTGCGCGGCGGCGTCCAACTCCGCGTCGCAAGCAGTACGGGCAATGTGGACGGGGGGGTACGCGACGATGTCGTAACGGCGGTACCCGGTGCGCGCGGCGAATGCGGGGAGCAGCGGCGCGCCGGTCAGCATCGCCAGGCGCAGAGGCCCCTCCGGGATCCGCGCGGGCGCTCCGAACATGGAGACGTCACGCGTGCGCAACCCACGCGGTGTACGGTCAATCTGCAGTGCAACGGCTCCGCCGCCGCGCAAGTGCCTCGCCAGCGGCAATGCCGAGAGCGGATCGTCGCCAGCGTGAGCCACTATCAGCCCATGAGCCCGGCGCGCACCATCTTGAATGCTGCTCGCAACAGTGTTGCGCTCGGCTTGCTCTACGATCATGACGCGCAATGCGTGATCGCGCAAAAGCAGTGGCCCCACCGTCTCCCACCCCGCGGTGTGTGCCGTGACGAGGACGACGCCTCGGCCCCGTGACATCGCATCGTGCAGGTGAAGCTCGCCCCAGACCACCGCCTCGGGCAACCGACCACGCGGCGATCCGGCGCCAAGGATCTCCGCGAGGCACGAGGCGTAAGTCGCAAATGTTCGCGCGACGTCAATGACATCGTGGACCGCCCCGCGCTCGCCGCGCACACGGCGAAGGTTCCGCAACACTTGCTCCCTCGGATCGGCAGCAACTGCGCAAGCCACGAGCCCGACCAGAGGTGGACTGAACCTCACAAACCACTCCGGCCCCCGAGACGACCCCCATCGCGCGAGGTTGCGCCAGAAAGAGCCATCCAGCGATAGGGGGCCATCCGAGCGCATGGTGATGCCCGAGCGACTCGCCCCGGCGAATGGTCCTGGATCTACCCCTTCTTCTCGTCCGGGGTCCAAGCCGTCGCCGCGAGGTCCCCCTCCTCGTAACTGAAATAAATCGCGCACTGCTTGAGCATGAACGCTTGCCCTTCGGGTGAAGCAAGGTCGACGCGGTAAGTATTGATGAATTTCACCGAGTCCTTGAGCCACCGTTGCCATCCCTCTTTCGAGACTTCAGCAAAGAGGCGTTCTCCGAGTTCCCCCTTGAAGGGTCGCCGATCGAGGCCTGGCAAGTCTTTCTTGAGGAGCCGGCAATGCACGATGCGTTCAGGCATGGCAGCTGGCTCTTAGCATGTTCGGGCGCGTCAGCTGAATCCGAAACCCAGCTGCTCGGCCTGTCTCGTTCCAGGGCGAACGTCGAAACGACGCGACCTCCCTTGAGGCACGAGATCGAGCGCGATCCGCTGCACGCGCGACGCGACGATGTCAAGCGCGCGCTCCGGGGTATTGTTCGTGCGAGAAACGTGTACGAGCACCAAGCCTGAGACCCGCGTATTTTCGAGTGACGCAGCGAGCTCGGCCGCCTGCTCATTGGCGAGATGCCCGAGGTGCCCCGCGACGCGACGCTTTAGACGAGGCGGATACGGCCCGCTTTCGAGCAGCCGCGCGCAGTAGTTGGACTCAAGCAGAACGAGGTCGCAGGACGACAGGAACGTGCGAAGGTCTCGCGTTGCGTGGCCGAGATCGGTCGCGACGGCGAATCGGAACGCGCCCGCGGTCACGCGTAAGGCGACCTGTGGCGCATCGTGCGGTATTGGAAGCGCCTCGACAACAAAAGGCCCGAGCCGGAGCGGGCGACCGGGGACATAGGAACGCACGTCGGTCCGCCGCCGCGCTCGCTGAAGGGTGACGGCGTCGTGCGCGATGATTGGAGCTCGCAAAGCCCTCGCGAGGGAAAGCGCATGCGCACAGTGGTCGCCATGATGATGAGTCAGCAGAACACCGAGCGGGGCGCGTGACGTG
>JALYHX010000669.1 GCA_030776305.1 Myxococcota bacterium | reverse complement strand
GAAGAATGTCGTTCCAGCCTGCCTCGAGTGAGGAGCGGGTGGTGCTCGAGAACCTGGCGCAGTTTTACTACTACGACTTCAGCGAGGTACTTGAGCTGGACGTCGCCGATGACGGCCGCTTCCGGGGCGTCGATTTCACGCCGTATTGGGTAGACGAATGGAGACATCCGTTCTTGCTCAGGGTCGATGACAAGCTCGCCGGATTCGCGCTGATCTCGGAACGGAGCCAGATCACGGGCAAGAGTGGGGTTTTCGACATGACGGAGTTCTTCGTCCTCCGCCGGTTCAGGCGGCACGGCGTGGGGCGGGCCGCCGCCTTCGCGGCCTTCGACCGCTTCAGCGGTCCGTGGGAAGTCCGGCAGCGAGAGGAGAACCCGAACGCGACCGCGTTCTGGCGCGCGGCGATCGACGAGTACACACGCGGCGACTACGAAGAGACCCGCTGGGTTCGGCCCGAGTCCGAGTGGTCAGAGATCGTCCAGACCTTCTCGACGGCCTCCGGCGAAGGGCAGCACTAGCCGTAGTGCCAACCTCGCGCTGGGCTCGCTCCAAGAACTTCTTCCACGACGCTCACACGGCGGACGGGCACCTGCCCGGAGTCAGCAAACCTGCAGCGACTGCCGGCGCGAACCGGAGCAAGACCCGATTGGATCGAACCCTGCGCTCGGCGGAACGAAAAAAATGTCTGGTGCCATTACACCCGAACGTCGAACGTGTGAAACGGGCCGCACGGCGGCCTTCAACCGGAGCGTACAACATGGCGGATTTCATCTTTTTGTATCGGAACACCGAGGCGGACGCGCGCGAATACATGGGTACCCCCCAGGCCGCGCAAGAGTCGATGAAGCTGTGGATGGTGTGGATGAAAGACTTGGAGGCGAAAGGCCACCTCAAGTCCCGGGGCGAGCCGCTCGAGCGGACGGGGAAAGTTGTGAAGGGCCCGAAGAACCAGGTGATCGACGGGCCATTCGCCGAGGCGAAGGACATCGTCTCGGGCTTCTCGATCGTCCAAACCAAGGATGAGGCCGAAGCGCTCGAGCTGGCGCGCGGTTGTCCGGTTCTACGCGGCTCGGGCAGCGTCGAAGTCCGCGCGGTGATGAAGCTGCAGTTCTGACCGTGGAGCTGGCCGAACATTTTTTCCGGCGCGAGGCGGGGCCGCTTGTCGTCGCGCTCACGCGCATCTTCGGCGTGCGCAACCTCGCGCTCGCCGAGGATGTGGTGCAGGATGCGTTTTGCCGCGCCGTCGAAGTTTGGAGCGTGCGAGGCGTGCCGGAGAACCCGTCGGCCTGGCTCATGACCGCCGCGAAGAACCGGGCCCTCGACCGGATTCGACGCGAGCGCACCGCGCTGACGTTCGCTCCGGAGCTGTCGAGGCACCTCGAGAGCGAGTGGACACTCCCTCCCGCGGTGGACGCGGCGTTCGAGGCCGCGTCGATCCGTGACGGGCAGCTCCGGATGATGTTCTCGTGCTGCCACCCCAAGCTCCCTGAGCAGGCGCAGCTCGCGCTGATCCTCAACATTCTGTGCGGCTTCGGAGCGCCGGAGATTGCCGCGGCGTTCCTCACGGGGCGCGCGGCGATCGAGAAGCGCATCAGCCGGGGCAAGGAGGCGCTTTCCGCAGCGAAGAATCTCTTCGATCTCGCGTGCGACGACATCGAGGAGCGGCTCTCCACGGTGCAGCGAGCGCTCTATCTGCTGTTCAACGAGGGTTACCACGGCGCGTCGTCCAAGACGCCGGTGCACGCTGACCTGTGCGACGAAGCCATTCGGCTGGTCGCGTTACTCCGCGAGTACCCACCTGCGGCGACGCCGGCGACGGACGCTCTGGCTGCCCTGATGTACTTGCATGCGGCGCGGTTGCCAGCGAAGCTCGATATATCGGGCGATTTGAGTGCGATGGTCGACCACGATCGATCCCGCTGGGACGCGGAACGGATCGCTTCGGGGCTCGAGCTGTTGCGTCAGTCGGCACGAGGGGACCTGGTTACGCCGTACCACGTCGAGGCAGCGATCGCCGCCGAGCACGCGAGCGCACGGACGATCGCGGAAACGAACTGGGCAACGATCGTGTCGCTCTATGACAAATTGATAGCGATCACGCCATCGCCGGTGGTGGCGTTGAACCGGGCGATCGCGATCGCCGAGCGCGACGGGGCGAAGGCCGGTCTTGCAGCGCTGCGCGCGATCGAAGACAAGGAGAGGCTCGCGAAGTATCCGTTCTACCGAGCGGCGTGCGGCGAGCTCGAGCTGCGAAGCAATGATCGCCCAGCGGCGACCGCTCACTTCCGGGCAGCGCTGGCCGTCGCGCGGAGCGAGCCGGAGCGGCGATTCCTCGAGAGGCGCATCGAAGCCGCGCGAGCGGTAGGTAAAGCGTGAGCTCCGCTTCGTATGCCGTAGCAAGAGTTCGCTGCTGACATTGGCGAAGAACGGCGTGCCCGCTTCCAAGCACGAGAGGAGCGACACGGCTACCCCGCGTACGGTCCCTTCACCTCGCCCCAGCCCCAAGTCGGCATAGGGGCCTCGTGACTCACGTCCGCCCCGGGCTTCGAGTTGATCACGGCGAGCCTCGTGCCCCATTCGAGGTAGGCGACCAGCGCGGACCGAAACTCGGGGTCGCTCGGCACACCGATCTCGTCCGCGCACTGCAGCAAGAGCTGCATCCAACGGGCACGCTGCTGTTCGGTGAGCCCACGACCCACGTGCCGGTGGACCATGTTGGGGTGGCCCCCATGCCGCTGGCTGTAGGTTTTCGGGCCGCCGAAGACCTCCGCCACGAAGGCGGCGACGTGTTTCAGGTGATCCGCCGACATTTTCGCGAAAACGGGCGCGAGAATCGGATCGTCGGGCACTCGCGAGTAGAACGCGTCGAAGAGGCGCTCGAGCGCTGGCATTCCTCCCATCCACTGGAAGAGCGTCGGTGTCGAAACATCGGGCACGACTTTTCTCCTTCGTGCTCGAAACGACGATGCGAATCAAGGGCGGTTCGCGAGCACCAACCGAAACGCCTTCGGGTGCATGGACGCAAGGTACATCTCAAGCGCGAGGACGACGAGCGCGATCGGCAGGCCTCGAGGTGCGAGGAACGCGTGAAAGGCGACAATATTGACGATCACCGGCGCGAGCACCGTCCTTCGACTCCGCGAAAGGACCGTCGGTCACCGTGGGCCTTCCTCCCGCGAATCGAACGCGCGCGCCTCTCTTCGTGCTCGCGAGCCCCGCGGACGACTCGAGCACACCTGCGGCGGTCATCTCGCCGACGAGCGCGCGCATCCCCTCCGTCAAGCCGGGCTCGGTGGCATCTCGTTCTCAGCGTGCTGGTCTGCCTTGTGCATCGCGAGAAAGCGAAGTGGCGCGTTGTCAGGCTTCGGCGCGAACCCGAGGTCCCACATCTCGACCACGGGGCCCAGGAAGATTTCCGTGTCGCCGAGGGCGGCGGCGAACTTGTCACACCACGAGAGAGCCTCGTCCTTCGACCGCACCTTCATCAGCGCGAACCCGGCGACGAGCTCCTTCGCGTCGGTGAACGGGCCTTCCGAGACCGTCCGCTTGCCGTTCTTGTAGACGAGGCGCGTCCGCTGCGACGACGGCTTGAGCCCTTCGCCCGAAACGAAGACGCCGGCCTTTCCGGCGTCCTCCATGAGCTTCCCGCCCCAGCCATGACCTCGGGAGTCGGCCGGTCGCCTCTTTCCATCTCGGCGGTCATCTTGTGCATGATCATGAAGCGCACCGTCGTCTCCTTCGGTAGATAAGGCTTTTCCTGGCCTTCTACCCCCGCGACGAACGAGCCGCGGGCAGATCGACACGACGGTGATTTTTTTCTTACGCGCGCGTCGACGGTTAAAGTTCATCTCGCAGCGGATAGCGTCGACATGGAGGCACAATGAAGAACCGTGGCAAGCTCCGCGTGAGCTCCTTCAGCATCTCGATCGACGGTTTCGGCGCAGGACCGAACCAAGATCTCCGGAATCCGATGGGCGTCGGAGGCATGGCGCTGCACGAATGGGTTTTTCCTACGAAGTCGTTTCAAAGCCATCTGTTCGGCAAAGACGAGGGTAATACCGGCATCGACGACGAGTTCGCCGCCCGTGGACTCTCCGGGATCGGCGCATGGATCCTTGGCCGCAACATGTTTGGCCCGGTTCGCGGGCCGTGGCCCGACGAGACTTGGAAGGGCTGGTGGGGCGATGCGCCTCCTTATCACGTCCCCGTCTTCGTACTGACGCACCACGCGAGGCCGTCTCTCTCGATGAACGGCGACACGACGTTCCACTTCGTCACCGGTGGGATCCATGAGGCGCTCGAGCGTGCTCGCGACGCTTCCGGAGCGAACGACATCCGGCTCGGAGGAGGCGTGGCCACGATCCGTCAGTATCTCGAGACCGGGCTCGTCGATGAGATCCACCTCGCAATTTCGCCGGTCTTGCTCGGCAGCGGAGAGAACCTGCTCGCAGGAATCAACTTGCCCAAGCTCGGGTACCGATGCTCCGAGCACGTCACCACCAAGAAGGCCACACACGTCGTGCTGACGAGGGACGACAGAGAGATCCAGGCGCGCGAGGCGAAGAACGCGAGCGCCGCGCCCAGGTGAACGCTACCCGCGCTTGGCAGCGTCGATGACGGCGACGTCGATCTTCCTCATCTGCATCATGGCCACGAAGGCACGCTTCGCCTCCAAGCCGCCCCCCGCCAGGGCTTCCATCAGCGTACGGGGCGTGATTTGCCAAGAGATGCCCCAGCGGTCCTTGCACCAACCACAGGCGCTTTCCTGCCCGCCGTGGTCGACGATCGCGTTCCAGTAGCGGTCGGTCTCCTTCTGATCTTCGGTGGAGACCTGGAAGGAGAACGCCTCGCTGTGCTTGAACTGCGGGCCGCCGTTGAGACCGAGACACGGAATCCCGAGGACGGTGAACTCCACGGTCAGCACATCGCCTTGCTTACCCCCCGGATAGTCACCCGGCGCCCGGCGAACCGCGTGCACTTCACTGTTCGGGACCCGGTCGGTCGTAGCGACGAGGCGGCGGGCAGCGACCAGCGAGAGCAAGCTCGCGGAGATCGCGCGCATCGAGCTCTTGCCGCGGTTGTTGCCGCCGGTGGCGAGGACGAAGCTCGGACGGCGTTTCCTGTTCGCCGCCGTGTCCCAGACCGGCATCGAGTACCGCGACTCCGCATGGAGCGAGGGACGCGTCGGAAGGGTGCACGGGGGTGATCGCTTGCCGTGGATCGCGCCCGAGAAGGATGGAGCGCCGGACAATTTCACGCCCCTCGAGTCGCTCGATTGGCAGGCGCACGTGTACGGCGCGCCACCCGAGGGAACCGACGCGGCTTGCGCCGCGCACGGGGTCCCCCTGCATTGTTTTTCCTTCGGACCGCGCACCGAGGCGGCTTCACTCACGCGCGACGCGGTCTACCTCGTCCGACCCGACGGGTACGTCGGCGGCGCATTCGTCGGTGCCTCGTCCGCAGCGGCGGTCGCACGCTACATGGAGACGCATGGGATTCGTGGGAGATAGGCGCTCGATCGCACCGCACTAGGAGATGATGAACGACCGGCCGTCACCATTCGACGACGGACGCTCGGATTCGCGCGGACGTTCGCGCGAATCCCGCCGACCCGACGACAGGAAGAGCGCTGTCGACGCCTCCTTCCACTTCCACCCTATGCCAGAGCCGTGGGCTTGCCGCAAGCCTCGGGCCATGGCGCAGAGTCACCGGCATGACGAGGCACCAAGTCGTGATCGTGGGTGGTGGTCCGACGGGGATGATGTTGGCGGCCGAGCTCGCGCTCGCGCGCGTCGATGTCGTTGTCGTGGAGCGGCGCGCGACGCGCGACATCGAGAGCTCGCGCGCAGGTGGGCTCCACGCGCGCACGATCGAGGTGCTCGATCAGCGCGGCGTCGCCGAGCGATTTCTTTCCGAGGGCAAGGTCATGCAAGTCGCCGGGTTCGCGATGATCCGGCTCGACATCAGCGACTTTCCCGCTCGGCGCAACCACGGGCTCGGGCTCACGCAGAGACACATCGAGCGCATCCTCGCAGGCTGGGTCGACGAGCTCGGCGTGCGCGTCCTTCGCGGCCGCGAGGTGACCGGATTCGTCCAGCACGACGACGACATCGACGTCGCGCTCGACGGCGGCGAGTCGATCCGCGCGCAGTACGTCGTCGGATGCGACGGCGGGCGCAGCATGGTCCGCAAGACGGCCGGCATCGACTTTCCCGGATGGGATCCGTCCGTCAGCTACTTGATCGCCGAGGCCGCCATGACAGGCGAGCCGGAGTACGGCGTCCGGCTCGGAGAAAAGGGGGTCAACGCGGTCGGCAAACACGAGGACGGCAAGGGCGTGCGCATCGTCCTGAACGAACCGCACGTCGTACA
>JALYHX010000668.1 GCA_030776305.1 Myxococcota bacterium | reverse complement strand
ATGCCAACCACCGAGTTTGACCGTGTGCTCGCCGACCCAAGCCGAGACGACGTCGAACGTGCGCGCGACCAGCTGCTCGAGGTGGTGGTGGACTTCCCTTTTGCCAAGGAGGAGCACCGCAGCGCTTGGCTCGCGTTCCTGCTTACGCTCATCGCTCGACCCGCAATCGCAGGGTGCATCCCGCTCATCGATACCGACGCGACAACCGCCGGCACGGGAAAGGGCAAGCTCATCGATGCGGCGTCCATCATCGCAACAGGAAGGGAGGCGACCAAGACGCCGCTGCCTTCTGATGATGACGAGTTTCGCAAGCGCATCACTTCGTTGGTGTCCGAGGGCGAGGGGTTGGCCGTGCTCGACAACGTGACGTCCACGGTGAACTCCGCCGCGCTCGACGCAGCCTTGACCGCGACCATGTGGAAGGATCGTGTACTCGGTCGCAGCGCCACCGTCACGGCTCCGAACCTCCTGGTGTGGGCGGTCACGGGCAACAATGTGCAATTGGGGGCGGACACGGCGCGCCGTACGCTGCACATCCGTCTTGAGTCCCGAGTGGAGTCGCCCGAGAACCGGTCGGACTTTCGCCATCCGGACCTGCTCGCGTGGGTGCGAGACAACCGCCCGCGGCTCGTGACCGCCGCGTTGACCATACTCCGCGGTTACTTCGCCGATGGGGCCAAGGACATGGGCGTCAAACCGTGGGGCTCGTTCGAGGGCTGGTCGCGCACGATTGCCAACTGCGTCGTGTGGGCCGGCCTCCCAGACCCACAGGCCACCCGACTGGAACTCGCATCTATGGCCGACGCCACGAACAACTCACTCTCGGCGCTCATCGAGGGATGGTCTCGACTGGCACCAGAGGGGGGCCTTTCGGCGAAGAGCGCGATCGCAGTGCTCTACACCGCCGATCACATGCGGGGGACATCGCCTCCCGACGGACACGACGATTTGCGCGAGACGATCGAGACCATCATCGCGACATCACAAGGAAAACAGCCTTCAGCCGCGCGACTTGGATACACGTTGCGACGGTTCAGAAGGCGGATTGTCGGAGGCCGCATGCTCGACTGCCAAACAGACCGAAAGGGCGTCGCCAAGTGGGCTGTCATCGGCGCCGACGACGGGGAATCACGTACTTACGCATTACCAAGTGCCGGGGATGCCGGGGATGAAGGGGATGTTTCCAGCCCTTCGCGAAGAAGAATGGCAGAGACAAATACAGGGGTAGGGGGCCGAAACATCCCCGGCAATGCCCAGCATCCCCGGCAGGGGAGTCTCGTTGACGTTGAGCGAGAGGCAATTCAGGCCGAAGCGATCGGGACACTGCCCGAGCGCCAATACAGCTCGCTGTCCCCCAACGAGCGGATGGCGTTCGACAACGGGGTGCGATTCACGAATATGCGGATCGTCGGGGCACCGCAGAGAGCGAGGGCCAGATGATGGCCGCCCGCAATCGAGCACACTCTCCCGGACCGACCGGCAGCCACGGAAGTCTATTGGCATACCCCTTCTCGAGGTCTGCTCCCCTCGCACCGGTCACGTCGCCGGGTGCAGCCTCCGCGTTGTCAGAGCGCCGGACGCATCCCAGGCCAGCCACCATCGCCATCGGCGTCTCTGATGCGGTGCACGAGGCCGTAGCGCCACCAACAAGGGCCGGCGTCTCACCCCATCGGGTGCGCAACCCGTTTGCCCAGCGAGGAAAAAGGCCGTTTCGCGCGAATAGCGTGCACGAATTCGCTTTTGACGCGGTCGGTCGGGCCCATGTGACGGCACGAGCCGAGCTCATCGCGGGCGCATGGCTCGCCGGTCGCGAGGGGGGACTCTTCCTTCGAGGGCCGGCGACGTCCTGGCACTGGGGGCAGGCGTGACGTTCGAGCGCTCACACGGCAAGGCGCGCCCGACGCTGCCCCGAGCCACGGATCTGCGCCCAACGGAATCCGCCAATAAGCCGACGGTAGGACGCGATAGGCATGGTCACTTTGCCGCAGGAAACCGGACCGGACTCGCCGCGCGGTTCACTCACACGATTCGAAAGGCGCTCGGCTCAAAGGCGGCGAACGGCGAAGCTCTCGTGGTCGCCAGGGACGCACGCCGTGTGTTCGGGCATGTCTTGGCCAGCTTACCGAGCGACGCCGCCCCCGTGCGTGCCTTGCTCGCGGTGTACGCCCGGCATCAGGCACTCCACGCCTACTACACGACGCTCGCCGAAGCTGCGGGGCTCGATACCGAGCGAGGGCTTGAGTTGCTCGCCGTGGCCGACCGACAGTCTCAACGAGCTGAACGTGTGCTTGTCACCTGCCACGACATCGCGCGTTTACATGCCGAGCAGGAGCGCGCGGCACCACAAGCCCCCCATGTCGCACTGGCCGACGCGCTGGAGACCGAGTCATGACCTCGCCCGCCTACACGCTCGAGAGGCTACTCACTCACCCTTCGGCGTTCGGGCTGACAAGCGCCTCGCCCTTGCAGCGCGCCATCTGCCGCATCGCCGACGGTCTACCGCTCGGGAAGCTGGCCGACCATGTTGATGTCATTGCCGCGATTGGCAACGTCTCCGCCCTCCCCCAGGCGCGCCCGCTCGAGCTTCTCATCCTGTCCGGCATCCGCACCGGCAAGAGCCTGCTTGCCGCCGCTCTCGCGGTGAGAGCAGCCCTGACGTGCGACTTGTCGCAACTGAGACCGGGCGAGCCGGTTCGCGTCTCGGTTGTGAGCCTGACCACTGACTTGGCCCGCGTCGTCTTCGAGCACCTGTGCGGCACGGTCACAAGCAAGCCAATGCTGCGCGCGCTGGTCGTCGGCTCGCCGACGGCGGATACCGTGGACCTTCGCCATCCGTCTGGTCACGTCGTCGAGGTCAAGGTGGTCGCAGGGGCACGCGCCGGCGCCTCCCTCGTTGCACGCTGGTCCGCTGGCGTCATCTTCGACGAGGCGCCACGCATGAACGGCGAGGAGGATGGCGTGGTCAACTTCGACGACGCACGCCGTGCAGCCCTCGGACGTCTCCTCACTGGCGCGCAGCTGGTCTCAATTGGCAGCCCTTGGGCACCACGCGGCCCGGTCTACGAGGCAGTGCAAGAGCATTGGCGC
>JALYHX010000667.1 GCA_030776305.1 Myxococcota bacterium | reverse complement strand
AATCGACCGTACGAACATCAAAGTGCGGCGGCGGCGGAAGCGCGAGGTCTCCCGGCGGGGTACAATTGGGAGCGTGCGCCAAACTAGCCCGACCCCGGCATTTCGTTGGACGATCCCTTCCACGTGATTGGACGAAGGCCCTCCCGGACTTGGATTCTTGCGGTGGTCGTTTCGGCGCTGGTCGCGTGCCTGACCGAACATTCGCGTGCCAGCTCGAAGACCGAGGTCGTCGCGATGGGCATAGGTCCCCCTGCGTCGCTTCCCCCCCCGGCGTCCCCCCCCACCCTTGCGGCGGAGCCGGCGGCACCTCCGGTGGTCGCCGCGTCGCCGGCGAAGGAACTGCCGCGCGGAGGGCGCCGGCTCTTTCCGGAACACCGGCTCGTTGGGTTCTGCGGCACGCCGGGTGCACCGGCACTCGGAGAGCTGCAAGGCAACCTCGCGGTGAAGAGCAAGGCGCTCCTCGCGCGAGGCGCTCAGTACGCGGAGGGTCGCAAGCTCTTGCCCGTCTTCGAGCTCATTGCGGTGGTCGTGCAGTCTTATCCCGGGACGGATGGCAAGTATCGACGGCGAGTGTACGACTCGGTGATTGACGACTACCTGCGCGCGGCGCGGCAGTCGCAAGGGCTGCTCTTGCTGAACATCCAGCCCGGACAATCGGACTTTCTCTCGGAGGTGAAGACCTTCGAAGCGTACTTGCGCGAGCCCGATGTCGGCATCGCGCTGGATCCCGAATGGGCCATGAAGCCGAAGCAGCGGCCCGGTGTGTTTTGGGGGCAAACGACGGGTGCGATCGTCAATGAAGTGGCCGAATTCCTGTCGAGAATCGTCGACGAGGGTCATCTTCCGGAGAAGGCGCTCGTGTTCCACGAAGTCGTGCGCGGGGTCATGAAAGATGAATCCACCGTGACGCCGTTTCCGGGTGTCGTCGTCATCAAGAGCGTCGACGGGCTTGGGCCGGTGCACTCGAAGATCGCGACGTACGGCAATCTCATGGAGACGATGGCCGCGGGTGTGCATCCCGGCTTCAAGCTCTTCTTCGACGAGGACACCCGCAACGGCAGCCGGCTCATGACCCCCAAAGAGGTCCTCGCGCTCAAGCCACAGCCCGAATACGTCATGTACGAGTAGGGCAGGGGGCGCGCCCTCGGTCAGTTCAAAGTGAACGCTTCGGCCGTGTCCTCGAAGACGGGAAGACCGTCCTTCTGCGCCCGAAACACGAGATAGAACGTCGTCCCCACGGTGGGCGTGTGAATCGTGATGGCTTGGGTCATCCGCGATCCGTTCGGCACGTCGACGGCAAACGTCCCGGACGAGCCCATTGGTCCCGCGGGCGCGTCGCTGTGAACCTCCCAAACCACGTTGATGCGCGTCCCGGTGAACGTGTCGTTGAAGACGATCACGCTCCGCGACAAGTCAACGCCGCGCGCGACGCCGGGTAGCGCTATAGGCCATTCGCCCTTGGCGTTCGACATCTTGTTGGGTTCCCAGTAGGCCGGGTCGGCGGCCAGGACGGGACTGAACGCACGCTGAATCCGCATGACGGTAGGATGACTCCACGGATCGGGGAGGTTGTCTTCACCGAAGAGCGGCGGGTTGACGACGTGCTGCGGGTACGTCGGCTCGAGGCGCATCATCGCCGTCGTCACGCCCGGAATCACACTCGCCCACGCCGAGAGCAACGTGTATGGCCGGATTTCGGACGCATCCTTGGCGCGCATCGACATCGTCGACGTCGCGAACCACATCATCCCTTGAGGCGTGACGTCGTTCGGCCAGATGAGCTCACCTTGACCAAACGGCCGATCCGTCCGCGCGGCGACGTCATCGCTGTACAGGCCGAGGCCCGTGATGTAGTGGCCATACGCCGAGAAGTTCGGGTGAACGATGGCATCATACGCGCGGCCATTGCCGCCTAGGTCCGCGCTCACCGGGCGCGTCGTGTCGAGGGCCGTGATGGCGTTGTACAGATCGGTCGCGAACTGAATGGAATCCGTCGACGACAGGTTCTCTTCGTTCGACTGGCTGTACCGAATGACCGATGGGTGATTGCGATCGCGCAGCACGAGCGCGCGCGCATGATTGACCATGTTGTCGTGCCCGATCACGAAGTCCTGACCGTCCGTGCCTCGAATGGCGGTTTCGTCGATGATCATCTGACCGAGCTCGTCGGCCACGTCCAGCATGTACGGCGATGCGAGCTCCTGATGAATGCGTATGACGTTGAAATTCAGTCGCTGGTAATTGCGAATGGCTTGTGGAAATCCCGGATTTTGCGGCGAGGGCGGCAGGAACCCGGCGAACGTATCGTAGGCGTCGCCGAAACCCGCGCCGTTGTCGATGCTGTCGTAGTCGACGCCCTGAAGACTATCGCCCCGGAAATTCACCCGCACCCCGTTGAGGTAGTAGTACGCATGCTGCGGGTCGGCTTGACGCTGTTCGATCTCGCGAAAGCCGAAGCGCACGAGACGGGTCTGCAAGATCTTGCTCCCGTCGCCGAGTCCGATACGCAAATCGTGAAGCCGTGTCTTGTATCCTGCCTGATAGGGAACGTTCGGCCACCAGTACGATGCCGATCCGAGGCCCCAGGGGACGGGGCCAATCGTCGTCGTTTGCGTCGCGCCTGGCGCGACGGTCACCTGGGTGCTCGGGATCGTCGGGTAGTTGCGCGGGTCGCAGTTCCACGAGTCGAGCGTGCCGGACAAGGTGACCTGGCGGCTCACCGCTCCCGAATTGGTGACCGATACGTCGTACGACAGCGAGTCGCTTTTGACACTGGTTCGGACGAACACGTCGCTGACGTAGATGTCCGGATAGACGCGCACCATCGCCGAACGAAAAATGCCCTGGGGAACATAGGGCGACCAGTCCGCGGCCGCGGGGACCGTGTCCTTGCCGGCCGAATTCTTGAGCGCATTGCGCCCTTTGACCAAAAGCGAAATCAAATGCTGCTGCCCGGGGCGGACGTACTTGGAGACGTCGAAGACCGACGGGGTGAATGACGTCGTGTTCGTTCCGACAACGACGCCATCCACCGACAGCGTGGCTTGGTGGTTGATGGCGCCAAACTCCAGGAGCGTCGTCTGCGGCGCTCCGGCGTCCGGAATCGTGATCCGTGTTTGATAGGTCGCGCTCGGCACGGTGAAGCCTTGCTTCACCCACCCGCCGCCCGGCACCTGAATCTTCGTCGCGACCTGGCTCGCGGGAATGAAATCCCACTGACCGGCAATCGACATCGAGAAGGGCTCGACGACCGAGAGCGCGGCGCACGCGGCGGCGGCGTCCTGAAGACTGCCATCGGCCATCGTGCCGTCCGACGCATCCGAATTTCCACCTCCGGACTCGTTCGAACGCCCTCCGCCGGTGTCTTCCCCGCCGGCGTCTCCGGGGTCGGTCGCGGAGTCACCAGCCAATGGGTTGTGCGCAACCGACGAGTCGTCGGCCGACGAAGCGCTCGCGTCCGATGGCTCGGCCCGATGAATTCGGTCGGCGCACGAGAACGTCAAAACGAAGCCAACGAGGACAAAGGGAAAGGCAAGCGCGAACGGGACGAGCGGTGTTCTGGGAGGATCCATGAGTTGGCCCACTAGCGACCGTCAGCTACCGGTTACGTGCCTCTCGACGATGAAGTTAGCCTATCCGACGTAACGCGCAGATGTCTGCGGAAACCAGTACGAAAGTACCGCGAAACGCAGCAAGCTCTAGCCTCGCCGGCATGGCGCTCGCCTTGACCGTCCCGCAACGGACGCGACGTGTGGTCGCGGCGGACCTCGAGGTCAAGGTACTCGGGCCATGCCGTTACCCGTCCCCTCTTGCGCACAGGCTCGCCCGCGCGGCCATTCACTATGTCGGAAACGCGGATAGGGTGCTCCTCGACGATCGGCTATCCATCGCAACGTCGCACAGCGAGGAGCCGCTGCGGGCTCCCGCGTTCGAGCTCGCTGGCCCGCGCGATCGAACGTATTTCGAGACCGAGACGCTGCGGTGCGGCATCGTCACGTGCGGCGGGTTGTGCCCGGGGATCAACAACGTCATCCGCGGCCTCGTCCTGGAACTGACGCGGGGGTACGGCGTCGAGCACATTCTCGGGTTCCGATATGGTTACCGCGGGCTCGTTCCTGGCGGTCCGGAGCCCGTGCGGCTCACCCCGTCCTCGGTTGCTCACGTTCATCACGAAGGGGGCACGGCACTCGGGACGTCTCGCGGAGAACAGAACGCCCGCGAAATGGTGGGCCGGCTCGATGAGCTCGGAATCGGTGTCCTCTTCGTCGTCGGCGGCGACGGGACGTTGCGCGGAGCGATGAAACTGGCAACCGAGATCGACCGGCGCGGATTGGCTATTGGCGTGATCGGAATCCCGAAGACGATCGACAACGACATTCACTTCATCGACAAGAGCTTCGGCTTCGAAACGGCGTATTCGGCCGCGGTAGACGTCATTTGCGGCGCGCACGTGGAAGCGACGGGCGCATTCAACGGGATCGCCCTGGTCAAGCTGATGGGGCGGCACTCGGGGTTCATCGCTTGCCACGCGGCGATCGCTTCGACCGACGTGGACGTCGTGCTGATACCCGAAGTGCCGATTGTCCTCGAAGGCAAAGGTGGCCTGCTGGCGTTCCTGAAGCGACGCCTCGAGGAGCGTCAACATGCACTGTGTGTCGTCGCGGAAGGCGCGGGCCAAGAGCTGTTCCACGTCGACGCCAGGGGCCAAGACCCGAGCGGAAATGCGAAGCTCCACGACGTCGGAGTGGTGCTGCGCGACCGTATCTTGTCGCACTTCGGCGACGATGGCGCCGACATCACCGTCAAATACGTCGACCCCAGCTACCACATCCGCAGCGTGCCGGCGTCGCCCACGGATAGCCTCTATTGCTGGAACATGGCGCGGAATGCCGTGCACGCGGCCATGGCCGGCAACACCGAGATGCTCATCGGCCGGTGGCACGGAAGGTTCGTGCACGTTCCGATGCCGCTCGCCACGCGCTTTTGCAAGCAGGTCGACACCAGTGGCGATCTTTGGACTGCGGTCGTCGAATCCACGGGCCAGCCGGTATCATGGGGAACGTGACCAACCGGACCGATGGCGTTCAAAGAGCGGGTCTCGCCGAGCGCGGCACGAACGACGCGCCGTTGCGGGAGGACATACGCCTTCTAGGACGCCTTCTGGGTGAGACGTTGCGGGCGGAGGAGGGACCCGAGCTCTTTCAGATCGTCGAAGATGTCCGGCAGCTTGCGGTCCGCTTCCGGCGCGACCGAGACCCGGAGGCTCGCGCCGAACTGGCTCGACAGCTCGACGCGCTCGACAGCGAATCGGCAATCTCGGTGGTGCGCGCGTTCAGTTACTTTTCTCATTTGGCCAATATTGCGGAAGACCAGGATCAAAATCGTCGCTTTCGTCAGGCTCGACTCGCGGGAGCTGCGCCAGAGGAGGGATCCGTCGCCCTCGCACTCGAACGACTCAAAGCAAGCGGTGTGACTCCCGGTCGTCTGCGCGCACTTCTCGACCGTACGACCATCAGCCCGGTCCTGACCGCGCACCCGACCGAGGTGCAGCGTCGCAGTACGCTCGATCGCGAGCTCGCCATCGCGCGCTTGCTCGCGGAGAGGGATCGTTTCGCGCATACGCGCGACGAGATGGCCCGCAATGAACAGGCATTGCGTCGCGAGCTCGCCACGCTCTGGCAGAGCCGCATGCTGCGTCTCGTCAAGCCGACGGTTGCCGACGAGATCGAAAACGCTCTCGTCTATTACCGCCACACGTTCTTGTCGGAGCTACCCCGTCTCTATGGGGATCTCGAGGACTTGCTCGATGTGGAGTTCGGGGACGCCGAGCCCTGGCGTCTGGCGCCGTTCCTGCGCATCGGAAGCTGGATCGGAGGCGATCGAGACGGGAACCCTTTCGTAAAGAGCGATGTTCTCGTGCACGCGGTCCGCCAGCAGAGCCGACTCGTCCTCGAGCACTATCTCGAGCAAGTGCACGAGCTCGG
>JALYHX010000666.1 GCA_030776305.1 Myxococcota bacterium | reverse complement strand
CTTGGGGGATCGTCTAACGGCAGGACAGCGGATTCTGGCTCCGCTTATCAAGGTTCGAATCCTTGTCCCCCAGCCGGACATTCCGACAGGAGCGCCAACACAGTAGAGCTTGCTTATCGGTCTCGGGCCCCATCGTCTAGCGGTTAGGACACCGGCCTCTCACGTCGGTAACACGGGTTCAATTCCCGTTGGGGTCGCCATCGTCGCACCGCTGCGCGAGACCGCGTGACGGTTGCCCCGTGGACGATAGGGGATCGCACGCTGTGGCGCCGAAACGCAGTGATTCGGCGACACCTGGGTCACCGGCGAGTGCCGAATTCTTTGGAGCATCTGAGTACTCGAGAATCGGCCACTGCGTCGCGGTCCCAGATACGGGCCGAGTGGAAGCGGCGACTCTCTTGAACTCACTGAGTCGCAAGCATTAAGCGATCGCCTTGCCGATCGTTGCCTCGCGCAGCCCGGCCTCGTCGCCGATCTCGAACGGGGACTTACTTCGCAAAGTGAGCCCGCGACGAATCTGAACGTCTTGGCGGGATCGATGACCATGTGCAGCTCCAGCGCGGGCCCGACGCGGCCAGGTCTTCATGCAATTCCAAGATGCCGTAGTCGAGAGCCAGGTCGAAACAGGTTGCGGTCTGCATGTTGATGTATCGGACGGCGTGGTGACGCCGGTTGCGTTCCATCGAACCCGGCGTGAGAGTACGGCGCAGAATGGAGACAGGATGCGCTGGTACCACTACGTCGCCTATTTCTTCGGGGGCGTTTTCCTCGCCAACACGTTGCCGCATCTCGGCAACGGAATTTCGGGCCATTCCTTCCAGAGTCCGTTCGCGTCACCGCCGGGAGAAGGTTTGTCCTCCTCCACGGTCAACGTCCTATGGGGCATCTTCAATTTGGCCGTCGGCTACATGCTCATCTGTCGCGTCGGGAGCTTCGATCTGCGCAATACCCGGCACGTGCTCCTGCTCGGAGCGGGCATCTTGATCATGTCGGTCATGCTTGCGCATGCATTCGGTCGGTTCTACGGCGGACTGTAAGCCCAGCCTTCAGTCGCCCTCGCCCTCGCCCGCACCTGCCAGCGCCGGCTTGCCGCTCGATTCGTGTCTATATCGTGATCCAGTCGGTCGCGATCTGCTGCTGCGCGTATGCGAAGCCGATGGCTTCCCAGAAGGTGTTATGGAGGAGGTTCTCCAACCCTTGTGGTGGGCTACTCGTCCCGTCCGTTTGGACGTGCCCTCCGATCAACGAGCCGAGGACCGCCCCCTTCTCCGATCGTAGACGAACCGTCACAGCGTCCTCGCACGAGCGCCCGCCCAGGATGTAGATAGCAGGGGAAGCGAAGCGCGATATGCAGCGAAAAAAGACCAGAGTGACCGCCTCACTGCGACCGGCGCGCTTGATCGACGCGCTCCCCATGCGTCGGGAGTCGACTGGCTCGCGTGACCAGTGCCGTACCCATGCATGGGGAAACGACTGGCTCGCGTGGCCACTGCAGTGTCCATGCACGGGGAGCCGATTGGCTCGCGTGGCCGGTGCAGTGCACATGCATCGGTAGTCGACTGGCTCACGTGGGCATTGCAGTACCCATGCATCGGTAGTCGACTGGCTATGGTAGCCGGTGCAATACCCACGCACGGAGTCCGCAATCGTGAGCTCGTTGTACGGGCAGTCCGTCCTAGCGAATGCGTGTGCAACGCGGGCTACGACCGCGGGGGAGGAGGCTTCAATGTGCCGAGTAGCCGTTCGATCCTCAGCGGCACCGTACCGGCCCGCTCCCACTTCTCGATGATGTCCTTCTTGGTCTTCGAATGGTCTCGCTCACGTTCCATCGCCAGGAATTGCTCCAAGATCCACCGGAGCTCAGCGGTCGATTGGTCCATCGTGGCCGTGTACGCTCAGCGCGCCCCGGGGGCAATGGAGGGCGCCCCCGCTGTGGCCCGCCTGCCCTCAGACGTGTCGCGAGTTTCGACGTCGAGGCCGAGTCCGCCGCGTCCAATCAGGAATCGTCAACGAGATCCGTCGCGCTCCCGATGGTCAGCGCGGCCCGCCTCGCCGTCAGGACGACGGCCAGGTATTGCCCCGCCTGGAAGAGGTCCCCGCGCGCAAGCGCCGCACGTGCCGCCTCCACGTCGAGCCGTGCGCCTCCGGCGAGAGCTGCCTCGGCGCTACTGAGACTCTCGTCCACCCCGTCCGAATTGCCTGTGGCAAGTCGTGCTTCCGCTTGCCGCAGGGTGCCCAGCGCGGCTCTGATCGCCGCACGCCGCGCGACCTTCTGCTCGGCCTCGCCTTGCCGTCGCGACTCTTCGCTGGCCGCATGCCGTCGCAGCGCGGTAAGCTCTTCGTTGACTTGCTCGAGCAGCTCGCTTCGTTGTCGCAATTGCGCGACGAGTTGCCGGAGCGCGGTCGCTTCGTTGTCCAACGACGACTGCACGACCGCGGCCGCCGCCCCCGCCACGTCGGGCGAACCTTCGGCCGTCGGGAGTGGCATCCGTGCGAGGACCGGCGGCGGGGCCGCATCGGGGGCATCGTCGTGGCTCTCTCGATCGCGGGGCAGCGAGGCTGTCGTGCTTTGCGGCGGCGATGGATCGTAGGCAATGAGCGCACTGCTCCGGGCATCGGGCACGGGGCCGACGACACCGCCAGTGAGCGAGCCTCCGACCGACTCAGTGCGGAGAGGGCGGCTCGCCTGTGACTCTCGGGATGGGCTGGCGCGCGCGACCAACATCGCAGTCAGTGCCGTCACCAGCGTTGCGTGGCAGAGGAACAACAACACGACGAATCGATAGCGGCTCCGCATCGTTCTCGAATCTCCTCGAGGATGGGCGCTTCGCGCTCCAAAGCGTATGACGCCATCGCGACCCCGCAGACCGGGTGGCGTGATTTGTCTCATGAGAGAAAATGGCTTCACGATGGTCTCCATGAGAATCACTTTCGCGAGCTCGCTTTGCTGTCCGATTGCTCGTTTGTCTCGATTTCTTTCAGCTGAAAAGGCACCGGTGCCGCCGGTTGCCGCATCGTTGCTTGCTTGTTTCCATTTTTTTCGGCGGCGCTCGGGCGCGGCTGGGTGGATTGGGGTCAGGAGGCGGACCGTGAGGGCCTTGGCTACGCGTTTTGAACAATCCGGTTTGCGAACTGCCCACGTGAACGAGGACAGCCGCGGCTTGACGGCGTGCCCCCGCCAGGGACTACCGATGGATCACGAACATGCCGGCCAGTGGCTTCCCCCGTTCGTGTGCGGGATCACGTCTCGAACATCCTTCGAAAGGGCACGCGCGCCGGCGGCGTCTTAGGGAACGATGTTCGTCGCGAGGTCGTTTTGGTTGCCGTCCACGCTGGTGATTGATGCGAGGCCGAAGCGCTGCTCGATGAGCTTCAAGATGGCCGTCGTATCGTAGCTGCACGAGTCGACGGCAGGCGTCGTGCCGTCGCCGCGCTTGACCATCGCCCCGACCACCATCGCCGGGATGCGCGTTCCCGGGCCCCACATGTCGCGGACCGGAGGGGTCACGTGGTCCCAGCGGCCGCCGAACTCGTCGTAGGTGAGCACGATGAGCGTGTCGTCCTTGACGGCGGTCGTCGCCAGCACGGTATTGATGAGAGCTGCCGCGTGCTGCTCGCCCGCAAGAAACGTCGCGTAGCCGGGATGCTCGTTGAAATCGCCGTAAAACTTCACGAACGAAACTTCGGGCAGATTCGCATCGGCGTTCACAGCGTCGGCCAAAATCGCGTTGAGGGCGGTCTCGTCTTTGAGGTGCGTCGTTCGCTCGGTTCCACTGGCCCAACGCGAGAAGTAGTTGAACGCTTGGTGGTGGTACTGAAAGTTGCCGGGTGCCCCTGCCTCGCCCGCATCGGCGACGCCATTCGCGTAATCCCACCCGCCCGCGAACCAGGCCCACGTATGCGCGGGAGTGGCATCTTCGAGCCGATCGCCGATCGTCGTGTTCGTTTGAAGCGGCAGCACGATCGCCGAGCCGCTGTTGGGCGGCGTCACCGGTTGAATCGTATTGACCGCGTAGTATTTGCCGTCGACGGCCGGCGCGCAGCCCGACGTGCAATGCATGACGGCCGTGTCTTGGATCACTGGGCGGCCCTGTACCCCTGCATCGTTGACCGCACCCGGAATCACGTGGCCGTCGCCGACCAAGTTGGTCGCCGCGGTGTCGCCGTACGTCCCCGGGGCGGCCGCGATGAGAAACTGATGGTTGAGAAATGAGCCGCCGTACGCGGCCTGAAAGAAGTGGTCGGCCACCGTGTAGCTCTTGGCGATGACGCCAAGCGGGGCCGTGCTCCCGTCGTAGTAGCTCATGACGAGCCCCGGGTTGTCGGACCACGCCACCATGAGCGTGTTGGCCGTCGCGCCGCTCCCGACCTGCGCTTTGTTGGTCCAGAAGCGGTGGACGATATCGCCCGTCGTGCCCGTCCCCGGGTGATACGGCGAGAGGTCGTACCACTGATTCGTGAGGGTGACCCCGTTGAAGGCAGGATCCGCCGTAGCCAACGTCGGGCCGATGAGCGGCTGCGGAAAGCTCGTGTATGGCGTCGTCGGAGCGCCGGTGGTGGGGTCCACGCGAATCTGCGTGATGGTTGCCGGGTTTGCCCTGGATGCGTTTTCGGTCCCCGGCATCAAGCCCCAGAGGCTGTCGTAGCTCCAGTTCTCTTGGTAGATGACGACGATGTGCTTGACCTTGGCTTTGAGGGCCGACAGCTGCGCGGTCGTGGCCTTGCAAGCCGACGACGCAGCGTCGCTTGCGCTGTCCGCCGCCGATTCGTTGCTCGCGTCGCTCTGGTCGCTGGCATCGCTGGGGCCGATCGGCGAGTCGCCGACCTTGGCGTCGGAGCTCGTCGAGTCCAGATTGGATGAGTCGGAGGTCGAGGTGTCGCCAGGCGATTGGGTGTCCGTGCCGCTGTCATTTGCCGGGCTCGGATTCGATGATTCGCTGCTGCATCCGGCCACCAGCAAAGCCGAGAGGAGGGACGTACGAAGTGTGCGCATTTCGGACCTCTATGTCGGTGACACTAGGGCCAAGGTCCGGTGCGCCGACGTGTCAAGTGCGCAAACCTTGGGCAACAGACCCGTCGCGCCTCACTGACCGCTTCTCTGGTCCTCGAGATGCCACGCCCTACGCGAAACAGGAGTTCGTCGAGCGCAGCGGCCTGCCCGATCACAAGCAACGGACGACCCCAGGCTTCGTTAGTTACCAGCCAGTTACCACCGCCGACCGCAAATACCCGAGGAAACCACGCATTATCCGCGGCACGCTTCGTGAACACTTCGTCGGGCAACCACGAAAGGTTACCACCATGAACGGCCCACACTTGCGCGAGCCCGGTGTCGCGTTTCTCCTCCTTTCCTGCGCCTTTGCGTCCGCCAACGCGTGCTCAGCGCCGGCTTCCCATCAAAGCCGCGGCGACACGCGCGCGCACAATTCACCAATGGAACCGATTGCGACCAGCACTCCTCCGCCCGCGATGCCCTCCGCCTCGACACAAAGTGCGACGCAGGATTCGGCACCACCCGCGACAGGGGATGCTGAGGCGCCGCTCAACGATGCAGCGACGACGCTCGACACCGTATCCGAGCCAACAAGAACCGAATCCGGTTCCCCGACCTCCGATCTCAGTTCCCCCGCGTCCGGCCTCGTCGTTCACGAGTGGGGCACGTACACATCGGTACAGGCGTCCGACGGCCACACGCTCGGCGGCGTTCATCACGAAGATGAGGCCCTGCCCACCTGGGTGC
>JALYHX010000665.1 GCA_030776305.1 Myxococcota bacterium | reverse complement strand
GTTCATGCACACGGCGAATCACGCCGGCCGGCGCTCGACGTACCAGGGGCGGTGTCGCCTGGCTCGAACAATGCCGCTGCTCCCAGGATGAGCACTCCCGCGAAATAATAGTAGTTGCAGAACCCTTGTTTTGCGCAAAGGAAGAAGCTCAAGAAGACAATAGCGGCGCAGTGAGGGAGGCTGCTTGGTCGCGAGTCTGATCGCGATCGAGACCAGGTGAGTGCAATTGCCAATGCGGCTCCGAGTGGAGCGAGCGCTCCTGGGGCTCGCCACCCGGTCGCCCATGCCACGAATGCGGGAAGCGACAAAGCGTCGGCACGAAATGGCTGCCGCAGCTGACAGAGCACCACGTCGTCGACGAAGTCACTCGGGCTCCAAACAAAAAACGGCAATGTGATTGCACCGGCCAGTGCGAGCGCTTCGAACCATGCTTTCGGCGGAAGGCGCCGGCCGTGGAACAACACCGGTAGGGCAACTACGCTGTATTGTTTGGTGGCGACGTAGAGTCCCAGCGCCAGCCCCAGCCAACCGGTGCGAGCTCGCTGGATGAGCAGAACGATCGCGAGAAATGCGGCAGCCAAGAGGGCGTCGGTCCAAGCCTGTTCGAGCACGAACAGCCCGCGGGGATGCAAGAGGTGGAGGGTGGCGATCGCAAGCGCGACGGATGAAGTGTGGCCCGCTCCTATACAGAGCTCGAACAACAACAGCGCAATACCGAGCTGCGCCGCCAGCAACGTCCACCGGACATCGCCTCCAATGCGATGCCCCAGTGTCGTGACGAATAACGACAGTGGTGGATAAGGGTATTGGCGCAGCTCCGTGCGCTCGTCACCGTAGAACCTTTGGGTCTCTTCTGTCGTATACGGATTCGGAAACGTAATCGCGTAGGGGTTGCGGCCGCTCTCCAAGGCGACGGCACCGTCTTGTTGGAATTCCAAGACGTCGATGCGGGGCGGTGGGGTGCGCGTGATCAAGAGCGCGCCTGCGACGGCGTAGAGCGCCAACGCGAGCGCCAACATTGCCCGGCCCGGCCGGTGCGGGCGCAAATATACGGAAATGGCGAGCACGGCCTGCAGGATGGTGAGCGGTGCAAACCAAAACCACCGACCTCCGGCCGCCGGGGCGCGCATGAGAACGAGTGCCGCGCTGAGCGCGACAAGCCACGGGAGGATCCCCGGCAGCACTCGCGGGCCACGCACCCAAGCGTGGGCGACCAGCGCTGCGGAACCGAGGGCGAACGGCAACCCGGACAGCGTGCCGTTGCCGACAAGGAGCGCCAATCCGAGCAGCAAATAAGCGACGAAAAGCACGCGCCAACTGGGGACGCTACCACCTTCTCCCTAAGCCACAAAGCGTGCACAATCGCCGAATGACTCGAGCCGTCGCGCGAGCGTGGGGACCGATCGTGGTCGTAGCGTTCGTCGCCTGCGTCTGGATCAATCAGGGCGGGGAGGCGAGCGAATTGAGGGCGATTCAACAGCCGGCATTTGCTTCTCCCGTGGCGTACCTCGTGGACGCTATCCGGTATCCGTTCGCACTCCTTTATCACCGAGCCTCGGACGTGAAGCTTTATTACGAGCTCTCGAGCATGATGTTGGGGCGCCCGGCTGATTCCGAATTCGTTCAGGAGAAGCGTGGCCAGCTGCCACCGGCATTCGTCTTGAGCTCTCCACCGGCAGACGGTAAGTGGCATATCCCATATGTCGAGGTGCCGCTCGAGTATCCGGCCATGGCGCTTCCATTTTTGCTGGGGCCACGCCTCCTCGTTTCGAACTATCGCGACTTTGGCTTAGCTTTCGGAGCGCTCATGGGTTTGTGCCTCGTGGGGGCGATCATCGCGTCGCTCGACGCAGCGCGCGCTGCCGGGGTCGAAGCGCGGGGGCTCCGCGCGAGGGCCTGGCTCGCCTCGGGCCTGCTTGTTGCGCACGGGGCAATCGCGGTGCAACGGCTCGATGCGGTGACGGCTCTGTGGATTGCGCTTGCCGTGCGGGCGGCTGTGTATCGGAAGCCTCTTGCATTCGGTGCCTGGGCTGGGCTGGCGACGGCCACGAAACTCGTGCCGGTGTTGATGCTTCCAGCGCTCCTTGCGGCCGACGCAGGTGCGTGGCGCAGTCCGCGTCGGATTGCGCAGTTTTCACTCGGATTCACCGTGGCCTTGGCAGCCGGGCTCGGCCCGATGTTCGCCTTTTCGCCGCGCGCGCTGGCCAGCGTCGTCGCTTACCATGCCCAGCGTGGCCTTCAGTGTGAGTCGACCCTTGGCCTCGTGCTCGCTACGTTCCGCCTCGTGACGGGCACCCGGGCCCCATCGACCCTATCGTTTGGGTCGCACAATATCGACGGCCCGGCGGCCGACGCTCTCGCCGCATTGTGCGGTCCGCTGGCGGTGGTAGCGATGCTTGGTCTGGGATGCCTTGCGTGGCGCGGCGCGACGCGTGCGCAACGCGCGGCCGAGAGCAGACCCGACCAGCAAGGGCGGGTGGCGTGCGCTGCGATGGCCGCGCTCATCGTCCTCTGGCTCACGGGAAAGGTCTTCTCACCCCAGTTCATGACCTGGGGACTTCCTATCGTGCTTGCCGTACCGGGCTCGTTTGGCATTTGGCTTGGTGATCTCCTCTTGGCCGCCATGGCACTGACGCAAGTTCGTCCCTACGGGTTGCTGGTCGAAGGGCGCGCGCTGGGCCTCTTGGTCGTCGGCGCGCGACAGGTGATCCTCGCCATTGCCGGCTACATGGCGACTCGGAGTATCGCCGGGCGGGCACACGCGCAAAAAGCAAGCACGCTACTCAATCCGACGCCCGCCCACTCTGCAACCCGACCGCTCCCGTGAGCTCATCCGGTGAAGGGGGCGATCTCCTTTGACCCTTGCGCGCGGTCGTGGATCGAGTTGACCGCGTCCATGGCAGAGTCCCGAAGCTGTTCGTCAATCAGAGCCCTCGGCGCAGGCAGCCCCGGCCGCAGCAGCAAGTCGACTTTGAGCACAGTCCAGTCTCCCCCCGCCTGGCGAAGGGTCCACACGAAAGCCGAGTCATCGATGTTTCCCTTGCCCGGCACCATTTGGCCTTCGATGATCTCGGACCCTTGCGGTTCGCGGTGCAGCGGCGCGAAGCGCATGACGTTCCAAAACGTCATCATGTTGTTCAAAACGCCCATCCGCAAGTACACATCGGTCGACCCGTCCGGCCCGTGGCCTACCACCCGAGAGGTCGTGATGCTGTACGGCGCCAACTCCGTGTAGTGTCCGAAGTCGAGCACCAGCAGACGTACGGCCGACAGCGGCGCATGAATCAGCGTCTCGGCATGGCCAAAGCGATCGGCGCGACCCGGCGGCGTCCAGTTCCACTTGAGCGAATGCCCGGCGGCCGCGATACGGGCCACGTCGGGATCCGGCGCGTCGGCGCGTACTGGCGATGCCAGGGCGAGCCCCGCGAGGGTCACCACCGAAAGCGTCCAGCGCGGCCACACAGATCGCATGGCTCCTTCGACAAGCATGCAGCGTGCCTCGACACAACTGCTGGAAAGGCCATGGCACGCGGCGAACGCGGCCGCTCTAGGGCTGACAAATCGACCATCGCCTGTGCGTCCCGTTCACACGTGCGCCTGGAGCACACCCGCCACTGTGGGCGAGCAACCGCAACCCTTCCGGAAGATCCCTTCGTTGACTAGACACTGCGGGCGCAGTGAATGGCCTCATCGAACGTCTAAGCAACCTCCAGATCCGACGTCCGTGGGTGCCGATCCTCGTGATGGCCGCGTTGACGCTGGTCTTCGCCTTCTTCGCATCGCGGCTGGAGCTTCAGACTCGGTACGACACGCTTCTTCCTGACAATCAACCAAGCGTGCTGGAGTTGCACCGGGTGGAGGCGCGAACTGCGAGCGCGCAGACGGTGCTCATTCTGCTCGAGGGACCAGACCGTCACGTTCTGCGGTCGATGGGCGACGCACTTGCACCGCGTCTTCTTTCGCTCGGTCCGGCGATCGTGTCGAGCGTGGATGACGGCACGCAGCAGACGCGAGCCTTTCTGTCGCCTCGCGCAGGCTTGTTCCTCGACCAAAAAGATCTTGAGCGGCTTCGCGACGACGTTTTCGCGCGTTGGGACTACGAGGTGGCGAAGGAGTCGGGCCAGTTGCTCGACGACACCGGGCCTCCCGTCACGGCCGAGGACATCGAGAGGCGCATTCGCAAAAAGGTCCGCGGGTCTGGCGGCGAGGACCATACCGACGGCTACTACGAGAACAAGAGCGGCACGGCTCTCGTCGTCATGTTGCACTCGCCCATTCCGGGCGGGGACCTCGAGAAGGTCGCACCGGCGCTCGAGCGGATCCAAGCCACGGTGGGGGACGTGAAGGCATCGCGTCCGGAGTTCGGCGCTGTCCGTGTGGGCTACGCGGGCGACATGCCGACCGGCTTCATCGAGTACGATCGTATCCGCAACGACCTGCTCAGCGTGGGCGCGAAAGGCATCGCGCTCGTGCTTGCCGTGGTGCTCCTTTACTTCATGCACCTCCGCGCGTTGCTCGTGATGGGGCTCACCATAGGCGTCGGTCTCGTATGGACGCTCGGCCTGGCCCAGCTGGTGATCGGGCACCTCAACGTGGCCACCGGCTTTCTTGTCAGCATCATCGCCGGCAACGGCATCAACGTTGGGATCCTCTACCAGTCGCGCTACTTCGAAGAGCGCCGTCGAGGCGCTGCGGTGGCGGACGCGCTGCGCACGGCGGTGCGAACCACCTGGCAACCGACTGTCATTGCAGCGCTCGCGTCGGCGGCGTCGTACGTGTCGCTGTTGGCAACGGATTTCCGCGCGTTTCGGCAGTTCGGGTTCATTGCGGCCACAGGCATGCTGGCGTGCTGGTTGGTTAAGACCGTCATGGTGCCTCCAATGCTTATACTGCTGGAGCGCCGTCGGCCTCTCGACGCCGCCAGGGACCGCGGAGTCCTCGGTGCGATCCGGCGGTTCGGGATGGGCTATGGACGCCTATTCGCCTGGGTCGTGCCGAAGGCGCCTTCGTTGCTCGCGAGCATTGGTGTGATTCTGGTCGTCGTGGGCGTCGTGGCCGGCGTTCGCTACGTGCGCAGCGATCCGATGGAGTACGATCTCCGAGCCACCGAGAATGATCCGCACCAGAATGGTGAGCTTCACCGGGTGTGGGACGCGGTCTTCGACATTCTCGGCGGCGGCCGCGAGGGCATGGTGGTCCTCACCGACACTCCCGAGGAGGCTCGACAGCTCGAAAAAAAGCTCCGAGCCGACTGGGATGCTGCTCCTGAAAGCGCGAAGCCGTTCGCCGAAATTCATTCGCTATGGAACATGGTCCCCGACGGTCAGGAGGCCAAGATTCCAATCTTGCTCGAGGTGGGCGAGCGCCTCGAACGGGCACGCAGTCGAGGATTCATTGGCGACGACGAGTGGCGCAAAGTCAGGGACCTCATCCCCCCTGAACAACTCCGGCCTTACGGCCTCGCCGAGCTCCCCGAGGCCATCGCGCGTCCGTTCGAGGAGAAGGACGGCACGCGCGGACGGTTGGTGGTGATCGAGCCGGAGCCCAGTAACTCGTCCGATCTCCGGTACCTGGTCCGATACTCGGATTCGTTTCGCGAGACGCGCCTGCCCTCCGGCAAGATCGTGCGTGGTTCCGGACGGGCCGTGATCTTCGCCGATATCCTTACGGCCGTCGTGCACGACATTCGTAAGGCCGTTGCGCTCTCGCTGGGCCTGACGCTTTTGACGGTCCTCATCACTTTCCGCCATGGGGGACGGCACGCGCTGACCGTTCTCTTCGCACTGCTCGTCGGCGTCGCGGGCCAAGCCGTGTTCCTCTACGTCGGGCACGTCAAGCTCAACTACCTGAATTTCGTGGCGCTCCCCATCACCTTCGGTATCGGCGTCGACTACGCCATCAACGTCGTGCAGCGCTATCGTGCCGACGGGAGTCACGACATACTCGCCGCCCTGCGAACGACGGGCGGCGCGGTGGTCCTCTGCAGCCTCACGACGACCGTTGGTTACCTGGCGCTCCTCGGGTCTCACAACCGGGGAATCCGAAGTCTTGGCCTCATCGCTGTCGTCGGAGAGGTGAGCTGCCTTCTCGCAGCAGTGACCGTGTTGCCCGCGGTTTGGTTTCTCATCGACCGTCGGCGAGATCGTCTCCGCGCGCGAGGCTGATGTATCGCGCCCTGAAAGACATCAGGAACACGACCACGAGCGCGCCGGTACTCAGCGCGGACCATAGGGGCAGGAGAAATGCGGTCTTTGGAAGGACATGAACGAAGCGCATCGCGACTGATACGGCCACGGCCGCAATCCACCATCGCTGCCAGACCGGTGTGCAGCGCAGCCCAAAGAAGGGAAGGGCCCCGATGAGGTACCAGGGCTCGAATCGGTGACTCGCCAGCGTGACCGCGGCGACAACCAATGCGCCGGTGCCAAGCGCGATCGCGCCCTCGTCACGGGGCTTTCGAAGCATCGTGTGAAGGACGCGAGCGGCCACGGCGAGCGCAACTGTCCGGGAGATCCAGGAGACGATCTGCCATGTCGCACCGTTGTTCTCGCGGTTCATGGCGACGGCCAAGCGCGCCGGTAACGCGGGGGGGGGAATCGTTCCTCCGCGGAGAAATTGGACGGCGTATCCAACCACCTCCGTGATCGAGCCGCCGGGGTTCATGTGTGAAAGAGCGCGAATCGGCTCGGTCAATGTGCCAGGACCTCGCCAGAAAGGGGGATACAAGACCATGCCGAGCCCGACGAGGATTGCGGCCATCGCTGGAATCCTGAGCACGCGCTCCCG
>JALYHX010000664.1 GCA_030776305.1 Myxococcota bacterium | reverse complement strand
CGGCTGGCTTCGCTGAGTGGGGCGCGGCCATGCGCGCAGCAAGAGCAATTCGCAGGCCGTTCGAGCCGAAGTTGGCTTTAAGGTTCGTGGCCCACGCAACTCGCAGCGCCATCCATAGGAATCAGGTAGGCGGTCTCGACCTGCGCGCGATAGAGCGAAAGCATCGAAAGAGCGAGCTCACGCATTCGCGTTGTATCTAGGGCCCGCTCGAGACGCGGAAAGAGCTCCGTGCTGTGCTCGTCTGCATGGCGCGCGATGATGTTTTGCAGCTCCCCAATGGCGCGTGCGAATTCGTCCCCCTCGACCGGCGCGCTCAGCGTTCTTTCGAGCGCTTGCCTGGCCTCACGATGACGAGACCTCACCGAACGGAGCCACAAGCCATCTGCGAGAGCCTCACGAGCAGCCGGCAGGAAGACTTGTTCCTCGACGACAATCTGGGCTCCGAGGTCCCCCGCGAGCTGGGGGAGCAGCGACTCGCGCATTTTTGCACTCCCACGCTGCACCGTCTCGCAGAGTTGCTGCAAGCTCCGGTGCTGGAGTTCGAGGAGTGTGGTGGCCTTCATCGCGCGCGGAGTCCACGGTCGACAGTGTCGACACACAAGGTCTCGACGATCGCAATCATCGCAATCCGCGTGCCGCCACGCACCAGCGAATCTTCGCTTACGTGTCCGCGATCGTGGCGACACGTCGCGCATCGCGCGGAATCGTCACACCAAAGGGTTGCACTTTGCCAAGGGGCGTACTCGACGAGCACACGGGCTCAGCGGCATCGCAGAGGGTCGCATCGCGAGCTCCAACGTCCTCCGGCACGATATGTATCAATCAATCACGTCGGCACGTCGGGTCGGGGTGAACGCGACCGCATTCGGTTTCGTGGGACTCGGTGGCTTGGGCAAAAGAGGAGGCTCGGGTTGGGGGCAGCCGGCGCCGCACAGGGATAGAGCCATCACGACGAGGACGAGCCAGTGCATCGGTCGGGTACCTCCGCGGGTGTAACGTGCGCCGCAGGTCGCGCGTCAGCGCGCATCTCACCAGCGAGCCGTTGGAGTCTTAAGTGGCTAGCGGCGTTTGGACACAGGTCCCGCGCGCAATACCCGAGCCACCGTGGTGAGCATTTCGCCCAGCGCGACCGGCTTCGTCAGATGCGCCTGAAAGCACTCTCCACCGTCCTTATGAGGATTCCGAACGCCACGGTAGCCCGTCAACGCGATGGCGGGAATGTCTCCACCATCGGATGCTGGTAGCGCCCGCAGCGTTCTCAACAGAGAGAAACCGTCGACATCCGGCAGTCCGATGTCGGAGATGAGGACCTGCGGTCGTGCTCTTTGTACCTGTCGCAACGCTTCGGCCGCCGAGTCGGCGGTTGCTACGAGAGCGCCGTTTCGCTCGAAGAGTGTCATGAGCAAATCTCGGTTGTCCGCGTCGTCTTCAACGAGCAGTACCCGGGTGCCGCGAAGCTCGGGACAGTCGAGCGCGCTCATGGCATCACGTCGTCGCGTGGAAAGGCGTGCGAGGGCGATTGAAGGGACGATGACCGTGCGAGCAAATGCTTCATGGTTAGGCGGACGCGACCGGGCGTCTGTAAGGCCAAGAAGGTCAGCATGACTCTCGATACGACGCAAGGCAGAACCCTCAGCGACTCATCCGTAGAGTGCTATTGCGCGGCCAAGCTTCCGTACCGTTCCGCGTAGACGCGCGTGAGCTCGGCACCAAAGAAGACGATGAGGCTGGACAAATAGATGAGGAGCATGAGGCCAAGCATCGCGCCCACCGCCCCGTACGCGGCATAACTGCCCATGTGCGCGAGGTACCACGCGAGAAGCCATCTCAGGATCATGAGCATGACCGATGCGAGAAGCGCCCCCCCAAGCACGTCCCGCCAGGCCACGGACGTTTGCGGCAATGTCCGAAACAACGCAGCGATCGCTCCCGTCAGGAACACGATGGATGCGACCAACTCGACCGCGCCCCAACCATACCCCCACGGCAAATAGCTCCTCGCGGCGTCCCCCATGGCGGCGAGCGCGGTGCTGAGGATGAACGAAGCCAGAAGGAGGAAACCTGCCGCGATGACGAGGCCGAAGGACAACGTCTTGTCCTTGAGAAAGACGAGGATCGACTTCGCGACGGTTTGACCTTCTTGTACGGGTACGCGCCAAATCGTATTGAGCGTCGTATCCAACTCCGAAAAGACGCCGCTGGCGCCGAACAGGAGCGTGAAGATCCCGACGATCGCGCCGATCCCGCGCGCAGCTCGGTGCTCCTGCATGCTCGTGAGCGTGTCGTCGAGAAGTGACCGCACAGCCGGAGACCCGGTCGCCTGGGAGAGAGAATCCAGGACTTGTCGCTTCGTCGAGGGACCGTCGCCAAGGAGGTACCCCAGGCCGGTGACTGACAGGAGGAGCAGCGGAAAGAGCGAGAAGATGGCGTAGTA
>JALYHX010000663.1 GCA_030776305.1 Myxococcota bacterium | reverse complement strand
GCTGCTCGACCGTACCGTCCACCAAGTCCCCGGTGATGACGACCATGTCCGCCGCGAGCTTGTTCGTCTCGCGTACGACCGCCTCGACGAAAGCGCGCCCGATCGTCGGGCCAACGTGCATGTCGGTGAGTTGAACGATGCTGTAGCCGGAGGCGGACCGCGGCAGCCTCGTGAGAGGCACGCGCACGCGGCGAACGTCGAAGCCCCGAATCACGTTGACGACACCTCCCAGACCGATGAGTCCAGAGGCGGTCGCGACAGAACCTGCGACGATGCGCGCGAGCAAGATTCGGCGGTGCGGATCGTCGGGTAGGACGCCCGCCAGCGCCGCCAGGCCGCGTGCGGCGTCGGACAGCGCCGTCAAGAGAAAGAGATAGAGCCCAAAACCGAGCCAGGTGTAGACGACCCACGCCAGCGGGGCGTTCGCCGAACGTGGCAACCAACGGATCGCAAGGAACACCAGCGGAACGAGCGCGCCGAACGCAAAGACGGCGATCGTGAGCGTACGCCCCCACGGTGCCGCCCAGGCGGCGTCCCGCACGAGCCTGGCCCATACGTACCGGTGCATGAGCCATGAAAGCCCGGACACCACCGCGGCCGCGATCAGCATTCTACTGGCGCTCATGCACCGCTAAGATGCACGAACGGCCAGAAAGCGCTCGCCTCGGCGAGAGGCGAAACCGACGCTCGGGGCAGCGTGATAGCCCCGCCCCCCCCAGAAGAGCCACCTTGTTCTCTTCGCAGAGAAGGCTGGTGTATTTCGTCGAGACCGAGCGAGCGCTAGGAGGCCGAGCGAAGAATACTAAACGTATTTTGAGCGAGGCCGACGACGCGATCGCGAAGGGATCGGCCGAACGACACCAGTCTTCTAGATGTCGTAGTACAAGTAGAACTCGTACGGGGTGGGGCGCATCCGCTCGGGGGTGAGCTCCTTGTTGCGCTTGTACTCGATCCACTCGTGGATCGCGTCCTTCGTGAAGACCTCTCCGCGGAGCAAGAACTCGTGGTCGCGCTCGAGCGAGTTCAGCGCCTCCTCGAGGTTACCGGGCATATGCGGAACTTCCTTCAGCTCCTCGGGGCTGAGGCCGTAGATGTCCTTGTCGAGAGGATCGCCCGGATTGATCTTGTTCTGGATTCCGTCGATGCCTGCCATGAGCATCGCGCTGAACGCGAGATAGGGGTTGCAGCTGGGATCCGGGAAGCGCACCTCGACGCGACGCGTCTTCGGGTTTGGTCCGGTGATCGGGATCCGCAGCGCCGCGGATCGATTGCGACTCGAATAGGCGAGGTTGATCGGGGCCTCGAAGCCTGGCACGAGGCGCCGGTACGAGTTGGTCGTCGGGTTGGTCAGCGCCGCGATCGACTTCGCGTGCTTGATGACTCCACCGATATAATGCAGGCCGATCTCCGACAGTCCACCGTAACCGTCGCCGGCGAAGAGCGGTTTGCCCTCTTTCCAGATCGATTGGTGGGTGTGCATGCCGCTGCCGTTGTCGCCGAACATGGGCTTGGGCATGAACGTCGCGGACTTGCCGTGCTTGCGCGCGACGTTCTTCACCACGTACTTGAACCACATCAATTGATCGGCGCACTCGAGCAGGCGCTTGAACTTCATTCCGAGCTCGCACTGCCCGCCCGTGGCGACTTCGTGGTGACCGACTTCGATTTCGACCCCCGAGTCCATCAAGGTGGTCATCATGGCCTGACGAATGTCGCCGAGCGTATCGGTCGGGGGGACGGGAAAGTATCCCTCCTTGTGACGCGTTTTGTAGCCGAGGTTCGGGAACTCCTCGCGCCCGCTGTTCCATATGCCCTCGACGCTATCGAGGTAGTAGTAAGAGCAATTCGGCCCAGACGCATCGAACCGAACGTCGTCGAAGATGAAGAACTCGGCCTCGGGTCCCATGAACGCCGTGTCGCCGATCCCGCTCTGACGCAGGTACGCCTCCGCCTTCTTGGCGATATGACGTGGATCGCGTGAATACGGCTGCTTGGTGATCGGGTCGAAGATCGAACAAATCACGCTCAGCGTGGGCGACGCGTAAAATGGATCGATTCGCGCGGTGGTGGAGTCGGGTATCATGGTCATGTCCGACGCGTTGATCGGCTGCCAGCCGCGAATCGACGAGCCGTCGAACATGATCCCTTCCTCGAACAGCCCGACCTCGAGGCGATTCGCCGGGATCGTCGTGTGCTGCCACACGCCCGGAAAGTCGATGAACTTGAGATCGACGAACTTCACGTCGTGCTTCTTGCCCAACTCCACTGCTTCCTTCGGTGTCATGTTTCCTCCGCGAACCGCAAGCGCGGTCCGTTAAATCGCTTCCTTGCCACGCTCGCCCGTGCGGATGCGAACCGCTTCTTCGACGGGCACGACGAAGATCTTTCCATCACCAATACGACCCGTTTTCGCGCTCTTCTCGATAGCATCGAGCACGTCGTGCACGATCTCATCGGGCACGACGACCTCTAACTTCACTTTGGGCACGAAGTCCACGACATACGCCGATCCCCGGTAGACCTCCTTCTTGCCGCCGGTACGGCCGAAGCCCTTTACCTCGGTGACGGTCATCCCTTGGATGCCCACCTCGGCGAGGGCGTCCTTCACTTCGTCGAGTTTGAACGGCTTGATGATGGCTTCGATTTTCTTCATTCGTTTTCTCGCGGGGTCGGGAATGGAAACCCGACCGAGCCCTCGATGCAAGCCTCAACGTTTCGGGTACCAAGTCCAGGTTTCACAAGTGTTTCGTGCGAACGTTTCGTCGGGTCGATAACGCAACGCAGTGTCCGAATCTTCAAACCGGCACCGCTGTCCCGACCTGCGCCTCGGTCTCCGCCGTCGTCGCGGCCTTTCCCCTGGCGGCGTCGATGTCGTCATCGGCATCCGGCGGATCCGGGAACGGCGCCTTCCACGCAGCCACGATGCTCGGCAGCGACGCAACGAGGACGAAGATGAAAAAGTTCTTGTACCCCAGCCAGTCGGCCAGCTTCCCGCTGACCGTCTGCGTCGGCCACAAGACGAGGTTCATCCACGCCGTCGCGAAGGAATAGTGCACCATCTTGTATTTGCCCGGTGCGATCTGCTGCATCATGTACAGCATATTTCCGACGAAGCCGAAGCTATATCCAAATTTCTCTATGCTCACGAGTGTCATGATGAGGTAAATCGAAAGCTGCTTGTCGGGAGTGGCCACCTGACTCAGGAAGACGTAGCAGAGGTGCGGCACGTTCAAGCAAATGGCCAGAAATACGAGCGTGCGCTTCAGCCCATATCGCGCCACGAACTTGCCACCGAGCCACCCTGCGAGAAGGATGAATCCGGTGCTCACCGTCCCGTCGATCAGCGCCTTTTGCTGCAGCGTGAGGCCGAGCCCGCCGGCGCTCAAAGGGGCCTGGAGGAAGAGAGGCGCCTCGCCGAGGAGGAATCCCTCTCCGGTCCGGTACAGTCCGACGAAGAGCAACATTCCCCACAAGGACTTTTTCTGAAAAAATGCTTTGACCGAGTCTGCAAATTTGACCACGACTTCTTTCGCGTCTTTCGGACGATGCGCGATCGACCCCGTGGGCAACACGAAATAATGATACGCGCCCAGCACCCCCATCATCGCCGAGCTCACCCCGAGCGAATAAGTCCAAGCCGTCTTCGCATCGAGCCCGCTGTCCTTCAGCCTACCGGCGAGCCAGACGACCACCGCCGTCGCAAAGAGGCGCCCCACGTTCCAGAATACCCCCTGGAGCCCGATCCATTCCGCCTGTTGCTTGTTGTCGAGCGCAGTGATGTAGATGCCGTCCGCGCAAATGTCTTGAGTCGACGACGCGAAGGCGACCACCCACAGCAGCGCGGTGATGATCGCGAAGTAGTTCGGCAGGCGCATCACGATGGCCATCGCTGCGATGACCCCGCAGAGGAAAAACTCCATCGAGAGGACCCAGACGCGCTTCGTCCATGACATGTCGAGAAACTCGGCCCAGAACGGCTTCAAGCTCCAGACGACGACGATGCTGCCCGTCGCTGCCATGATGGGCGTGTCCGAATAACCCAAGTCCTTGAGCATCGTCGCGACGACCCAGTTCGCGAGGGCAAAGGGAATGCCCATGGCCAGGTACAGCGTCGGCACCCATACCCGCGGCACAGGCACGGGCGTCTTTGCGGTCATGCGCGCGTTCTATGCGATCGGGCCGTGGAAAGTAAACGGGGGCGACATGCCGGAATGCGGCCGCGCCGACGAGTTGTGGTCGCGTGTCTTTTTGTGAGCCGATGCCCCCGGTCATTTGCACTTAGCCGGCACAAGCTCGTCCGAACCGCGACCGACTCATTGACGCAACGCGCGAATGCGTGTCCGCGGCGTCTCACTGTGGCCTCGCGGTCGTTTCCGACTCGTCTCGTCTATTGTTGGGCCGTAGCATGCGCCGCATGTCGGTCCGCGGTAAGACGCCCGGTCCCGGGCTCTCTTCGTCCAAGGAGCAGCCGATGCTCCTCCACTTGTCCGATGCGTGCGCTGAGGCAGCCGGCGGGGCGACCGACTCATCTACTGAAACGGTTACGTCCATGCTTTTGGACGCGTTTCGCGCCACCCTGCGCCGTTCGCCCGAACCGCGGCATCCTCCCTCCCCTTCAGGTTCGCCTCCTCACATTGACAGCCAGACTCCAGACGAGGAGCTTGCCCGGACGGCATGTGAAGGGGACCCGCGCGCAGCGATCGCCATCTGGCGCCGGTACGGGGTGCAGGTTCGGTCCAAGCTCTTGCGTTGGATAGGTGCCCACGATCTCGACGATCATGTCCAAGAAGTCTTTTCGCGACTGTTCGTGCAGCTTCCACGGCTGAGACAGCGGAGCGCCCTTCGAAGCTTCCTCATCGGGATCACGTTGCGCGTGGCCTGCACGGAGCTTCGCAGGCGCCGCCGCGGGCGCTTGCACCTCACGGCCACGGGCGAATTGCCCGAGCTCGTGGGGCACCGGGGGGACGACGGGGCGGCACGTCAGGCTCTCACACGTTTCGAAGCCATTCTCGACAAGCTTGCGCCGCGAACCCGTCGCGTCTTCGTCTTACGCTATGTCGAGAAAATGGAGCTGGTCGACGTCGCGACCGCGATGGATATTTCGCTGGCGACCGCGAAGCGACACCTCGCGCGTGCGTCGATGCGCGTGTTTGCCATGGCCGAGCGCGAACCCTCGCTCGTCGACTATTTGCCCGACATGAGTCCTCGCGGACTGCCCACCCATGCCAGCGTTCTCAGTTGATCACGGACCCGCAATCAATGCGTCCTTCACCACCTGCCCCATCGCGTTGGGCGTGACCCAATCACTGTTGACGAGCGCCGGCACGGTGCACGGCGCCTGTTGGGGGGGCGCGTAGAAGGCCCAAGCCGTCCATGAGAGTTTGTTCGCGGGGGCGCTGCTACCGCCGACGGCATTGCCATTCGCATATCGGGTGAGATCCGACGCCAGCGCTGTCGAGCAAGACCCTGAACGATCGCCGAACTCGCTGGCGAAGACCGGAGCGGTCGCCGCGAGGTTGCCGAAACTCGTGGACCACATGTTCTCCGGGTTCTGCTGGTACACATGCACGCTGTACACGATGTTCGTACCCGCAACCTTGTGTGATGCCACGCCGGAAAGATCGAAAGCCCAATTGAGGCCTCCGATCAGGACGAGGTTATTTGCGCCGGTCATTCGGACCGCGCTGTAGAGCTCCTGCATCCCGTGAACGGCAAAACCGCTCGACGTGCCCCCGTTGAGCCACGTATCCCAATTGCCCGCGCCCGGCATGTACCCGCCGATGCTCGGCTCGTTGTAGAGATCGAAGATGACCTGCGGTTCGTTCTTGTATCTCGCAGCGACCTGCTGCCAAAACATGACCGAATGCGCGTCCGCCATGTCCTGCTGGCAGGAGCTGCTGGACGCGCGTAGGCAGCTGGCCCCCACGGCGTAGTCCCCTCGGTCCGACCAGTGGAGATCGAGGACGATATCCATGTTGTACTTCTTGGCCAACCGCACTTGCTCGTCGACCACGGCTTGATACGACGGGTCGTACGACGGGTTGCTGGCGTCCTTGATCCAGCAGTCTTGGTTCAGGGGCAAGCGAACTGTGTTCGCGTGCCAGACTTGCGCCATGGTCTGGAAATCGGTCTCGACGATGTCGCCACTGCAGGACCACTCGAGCGAGGGGCGGTTGAGCCCGCGGAAGAGATGCGGCCGTCCATCCTTGTCGAGAATTTGAGCGCCTTGCACGTGGTAGGGAGCCGGCGTCGTCGGACCCCCTGCATCCGGTGTCGATCCTGCGTCGCGAGGAGCGGGAGACGTGCCCGTATCGGGGTGGGCCACTCCACTGTCCTGGGTCGT
>JALYHX010000662.1 GCA_030776305.1 Myxococcota bacterium | reverse complement strand
GGTTTGCGCGCACCAGGCATACGCCTGCGGGAATCACTGGGAGACGCGGCTCCGCTCCGATAAGGTGGGCGCTGAACGACTCGGTACCCCATACGCCCAGGAGGTTCTCCCGATGAGACGCAGCCGGACTTTGCTCGTTACAGCGTTGCTCGGTATTGGCGCCGCGTGCGTCACGCGCGACGCGAAGGCTCTCGGTCCCATCGACGTCGAGGCGGCCGCCAAAGTCGGCTATGGCACCAATCCGTTCGGCGGCGGGTATCCCAATCCCCTGGGTCTGGGTCTTGGCGTGCGCGGCGGTGTGAGCTTGCTCGGATTCTACGGCGGGCTTGGGCTGATGTATTACGTCGGCGGGAACGCGACAGCGTCGGACGGTTATAGGTCGGTGAACTCGGTTCTTTACGGCATCGAAGCGGGTTACGGGACCAAGTTCTTCGAACTCGTCACGCTCAGGGGGCAGCTCGGCCTCGGCAACTTCACGAAAAATCAGAGCGGCAGCGCCCCCGGGAGCGGTAACTCGAGCAATCTCTATCTCGAGCCGGGTCTGACCGCGCTCGTGTCTTTTGGCATACTGCTCGTAGGCGTCGACGCGAACGTTTTGATCCTCCCCGGCATTGCCGATCCGATCAACGGCCAATCCGCCTGGGACGCTGCCTTCACAGTGCACGCGCAAGCTGGAGTGAAGTTCTAGAGAGCGCTGCATCGCGGAGACCGCGAGGAACGTTCGAAGCGCACCGCGCTCAGATGTGGTGAGGCCATCAGCGCGTCGCAACGCGCCGTATTGCGACGGCATCGATACGTTTTGTACCGTCCTATCGAAGGTGTGAGTGATGAAAACAGGCAAACTGGGTTGCCAGGGACTCGTGGTCTCCGAGCTTGGGCTCGGTTGCATGGGCATGAGCGAGTTCTATGGCCCTCGAGACGACGATGAATCCATCGCGACGATTGTCCGCGCGATCGATCTCGGGGTCACATTCCTCGACACCGCGGACATGTACGGCCCTTTCACGAACGAGAAGCTCGTCGGTCTGGCGCTTCAGGGTCGGCGCGACAAGGTCACGCTGGCGACGAAGTTCGGTAACGAGCGCCGACCGGATGGCTCGTGGATCGGCGTCAACGGGCGGCCCGAGTACGTACGCGCGGCGTGCGACGCGTCACTCCAGCGCCTCGGAGTGGATACGATTGACCTCTATTATCAGCATCGCGTCGATACGAGTGTGCCTATCGAGGAGACGGTCGGCGCAATGGCCGAGCTCGTGAAGAAAGGCAAGGTGCGTTACTTGGGATTGTCCGAGGCCGCGGCGGCCACCGTTCGCCGCGCCCACGCCGTGCACCCGATAACCGCCCTGCAAACCGAATATTCGCTTTGGAGCCGAGAGCCGGAGGACGAGCTCTTGCCGACCGTGCGTGAGCTTGGCATCGGCTTCGTCGCATACAGCCCGCTCGGCCGGGGCATGCTCGGCGGACGCATCCGGCGCTTCGAGGATCTTGCGCCAGATGATCGACGTCGCGCGTTCCCGCGCTTTCAAGGAGAGAACTTTGCCCGGAACCTGGCGGTCGTCGATCGCGTCCGCGAGCTCGCGGAGAGGCGCCACGTGACCCCATCCCAGCTCGCACTCGCTTGGGTCCTGGCCCAGGGGCCTGACATCGTGCCGATCTTCGGCACGAAGCGACGCGCCTACCTGGAAGAAAATGTGACTGCCGCAAACTTGACGCTCACGCCCGAAGAGCTGGCACAGATCGATGCGCTGTCTCCCCGCGGGGTCGCAGCAGGAGAGCGGTACCCGGACCTGAGCTCGGTGAATCGGTGACGTCCGTCACCGAAGCCGCCGGCCCCGCGACCGCCCCACCGTGTAAATGATCGGCCCGGTCGCCAGAAGAGCAGCGGCCAGAAGGAGGGCGCGTCCCCCGCCCTGCTCTCGCGCGCCCTTCACTACCGCGATCGCGAGGAGCGCGGTGGGTGGCACGCCGATCGCGACCGCTCCAACGAGTCCGCCGGGAATGACGAACAGGCGCGGCAACGTGGGTTCGCGAACACGAAGGAGAACGAGCGCGGCGAACTCGAGGACCAAGCTCGATCCGTAAAGGAGTACGTCGAGCTCGATGAGTCTCCGCAATCCGAGGCCAAGACAGCTCGCGTAGACCTCGCAGCATACCGTGATGGATACCCAGGGGGCCCCCGATCGCGGGTGCCGTCTGGCGAGGATGCGAGGCAGATATCCG
>JALYHX010000661.1 GCA_030776305.1 Myxococcota bacterium | reverse complement strand
GCTTGGATGCGTGGAGCCTCGCTTCGCGACCCACATCCCCACTATGTCAAAGGCTATCTTGATGAAAAGCGTGAACAGCACATGGTTTCTGTGTGGAGCCGCCGTCGTCGTTTTTGCGTGTGGCAGCGGCACCACCAATAACGCCTCCGACGCGGGGGCAGGGGGCAGTTCGGGAGGTGCAGACACGGGTGCAGACGATGCGACGATGCCAGGCGACTCAACGGCATCGAGCTCTGGCGCGGCGGGTTCGAGCAGCGGCACCGGTTCGTCGTCTGGTTCCAGCGGTGGATCAGGCTCGGGCTCGAGCGGTGGCTCGGGCTCGAACTCTGGTGGCTCGGGCTCCGGCGTAGGTACCGACTCTGGCTCCAGCTCGGGTTCCAGTTCGGGTGGCTCGGGCTCGAGCTCTGGTTCGAGCGCCGTCGGAGCAGTGTGGACCAACCGCTACGGCAACTCACGAGCCGGCGCCCAAACGACCGAAACCATCCTCACGCCAATGGTCGTGGGGGGAGGCAAGTTCGGCCTCCAATTCTCGCAAACCGTGGACGGAACGATCCAAGCGCAACCCCTCTATGTTCCCGGACTCACCATTCCCGGTAAGGGAGTGCACAACGTCGTCTTCGTGGCCACGGAGCACAATTCGGTATACGCATTCGACGCGGATGCCGGGGGTGCACCCGGTCAATTGTGGGTGAAAAGCATGGGGCCATCGGCGCCCTTTGCCTCGTCCCCGTCCTTTTCCTGCAAAGACTTGCAACCAGAGGTCGGCATCACGTCGACGCCAGTGATCGATACGAGCGCCGCCGACCCGAATACGTGGACGATCTATGTAGAGGCAAAGACGCTCGAGGCCGGCGTCTTCCACCAGAGAATCCACGCCTTGGATGTCACCACGGGCGCCGACCGTATGCCCGCCGTTGACATCGCCGCGACGGCCAGGGGCACTGGAGACGGAAACGTGGGGGGAATGCTCTCATTCCGACCGGAGAACCATATCCAGCGAGCCGCATTGCTCCTCGACAATGGGACGCTCTATGTCGCGTTCGCAAGCCACTGCGACGCAGGCCCGTACCACGGCTGGGTGTTGGCCTACGACGCGAAGACGCTCACGCCCAAGGGAACGTTCGTCACGACGCCCAACAGCGGTGAGGGGGGTATCTGGCAGAGCGGCATGGGAATGAGCGCCGACGGCACGGGCATCTATTTCGTCGCCGGAAACTCCACGAAGAACCTCCAGCCGACGCCGGGCGCCGAGTACGGCCTGAGCGTCGGGCGCCTAACCCTCGCCAACGGCCTCTTTTCCGTGGCGGACTATTGGACGGCGACAGGCTTCGTGAGTCTGAACGCCGCGGACTCCGATCTCACGTCGAGCGCTGTGCTCGACGTGAATTCGAAGCTCGCGTTCGTCGGAGCGAAGGATGGCAAGATCCACGTCCTCGATCGGACGCATCTCGGCAACTACAGCGCCACGGGCGACCAGATCGTGCAGACCGTGCCGCTCACGTTCAATTTCGTTCAGTCGAGGTCGGGCCATTCGCACGGGGGACCCGTCCTATGGAATGGGCCGAGCGGAATGCGAATGTACGTCTGGCCCGAGCAGGGCCCCGTGCAAGTCTTCGCCGTGACGCCTTCCGCGACGACCAACCCCGTCAATCCCACCGCCGTATCCGTGTCGCCAGCCAGTGTCCCCTACCCTCCTCATCCCGGCGGGATGCTCACCGTCTCGTCGAACGGTTCGACCGCGGGAACCGGGATCCTCTGGGCGGGGGTCGTGCCCAATCCGGCGGCGGACGCTTGGCACGCCATGGTGCCGGGGAGTCTGTACGCATTCGACGCGGCAGATGTCGCCAAGGGGCCAATCTGGACGAGCGACCAGGCGCCCATGGGCCGCGACACACTGGGCATTTTTGCGAAGTTCTGCCCACCGACTGTCGTCAATGGGCGCGTCTACATCGGCACGGGAACCACGACCAACGCGCTCCGGGTGTACGGACGACTGCCCTGATTGGCGTGACGCGGTTCAAGGAAGTCGTCGAATGCGCCCGGGCAATCATGCAGGGGCATTCGCGGTTGCGCTTGCGGGCGTATTCACAGTATCGCAAGCGAACGCGAATGGACGGTTCCCGGCATCCAACCAGCTCGTCGTCGCTCCGTCCGATCCGAAGACGCTGGTTCTTCGGACCACATTCGGGCTTCTCGTGTCGCGGAATGCCGGGGCAAGCTGGAGCTGGATTTGCGAGAGCGCTGTGGGCTACGGCGGGGGCGCCGAGGACCCGGCGATCGGCATCACCGCGTCGTCTGCCATCCTCGCGGCCACGCAAGAGGGTTTGGCGGTATCGTCGGACACCGGATGCGGGTGGACGTTTGCCTCCACGGACAAGCCGGTGGCGGATGTCGTCGTCCGGCGCAGCGCGTCCGGTTCGGCGCTCGCTGTCTCCTGGGACCCCCTTCTCGGCTTCGTCGACGGAGGCGCTGCACCCCGGGTCTTCCAGACGATCGACAATGGCGCGACCTGGACGCCCTTAGGCGTACCGCTCGATCCGCAAATCGAGCCTGAAACCGTCGATGTCGCTGCGACCGACCCGCGTCGCGTCTATGTCGGCGGACGGCATCTCGTCCAGCGCATTCCCCAGGGAGCGCTTCTGGTGTCGATGGACGACGGACAGACCTGGACGGAACATGTCGTTGCCATCGACCCGGCGAACGAACTCGACGTCTTCATCGCAGCGGTCGATCCTATGAACGCCGACCGCGTGTACTTGCGGATCTTGAATGTTTACGGGGGTCGGTTAATCGTCACGGACGACGGCGGGAAGACGTCGCGCACCGTGTTGACGACCGCCGTGCCGATGCCTGGTTTCGCCTTGTCGCCCGACGGTTCGAGGGTTTATGTCGGCGGCGCCGGCGGCATTCTCATGGCTCACTCGAGCGACTTGCAGTTCGCGAAGGAATCGAGCGTCCCGGTGCAGTGCCTCACCGCCACGCAATCAGTCCTATATGCGTGCTCGAGCGAGACGACGGGCGGATTCTCGCTCGGCGCTTCGACGGACGATGGAGCGACCTTCAAGCCCCTCCTGCACTTCAGCGATATCCGGGGGCCGCTCACCTGCAACGCGGACAGCAGCGCGGCCCATTGCGCCGACGAATGGCCCGTGTTCGTGGGAGTGACTAATGCGGACGGCGCGACACCGGTGCTCGATTCCGGCGCGATGGACGCAACCG
>JALYHX010000660.1 GCA_030776305.1 Myxococcota bacterium | reverse complement strand
CATCTGTGTATTGTCGGCAACGGCGTTCGTTCCCGCCCACGCGAACTGCGTCGGCGGACCGAAGTCGTATGGCGAAGTAATGCCGGGCTTCCACGCAGTATCGTAGGCATATGCTTGCATGAGCACTTCGTTGAACCCGTTCGAGGCGATCATGTCGATCAATGTCTTGGCCTTGGCGATGCTCGGATCTCCGAAATCCATGAGGGCCAAGAAATCTGTCTCGTAACCAAGTTGAAAATAGTGCGTTCCGTCGGCATACAAGAAATGGTGCGGATAAGCAGGATCGACGCGGAGGCCGCCGTGCGCGTTTGGATTGGGGGTTGTCGGGGGCGCTGTTCCTTTCAGTCCATTGAGCGACGGGTCCTGCGTCGACGAGGTGACATAAGTGAACGTTCCCGCGGTCGTCGGGGAGAAGCGGACCTTCCAGACTTGCCCGCCGGTGTAGAATCCGGGCAACGTGAGCGTGGTTCCGTTTGGACCGGTGAACGTCACCTTGAAGTCGCTGACTTCCATGTAAGGGTTGGCTTTATTGGCCGTCGACGGGAAGCTCAAATCCTGCGGATACCAAGCGGAGCCATTGCCAGTTACGCCGGAGCTGCTTCCGTCGGTGTTCGTCGCATCCGCCGGGGGTGAGAGAGCATCTGCGTTGGCGTCAGCCGTTACTGGGGGGCTGCTTCCGTCTGTCATGCCGCTGCTCGACCCGATGCCGCCGCTCCCGCTTCCGCTTCCGCTTCCGCTTCCGCTCCCGCCGCTTCCGCCACTGTCGGGGGTCGATGGTTGTGTCGAGCCATCTGGCGCCCCACCCGAGCTCGACGTCGTCCCAGTTCCTGGCGCGGTAGGAGGTTTTGCACCGTCGCCGCTCGTACAGTTCCAGAAGAGGATTGCCAAAGGGAGAGCTCCGAAGCCGAGACTAAGATTGCGCATCGTGAGGATCTCGCTTGTGGGTGACATTTGGCATGGAACGGGCGACGAATGGAGGGTAGCGCCAAAACGTGAAATCGGTCACTGACCGCTACGACACCTTCCGGAAAAAGTCGCAGCCAGACGGAATTCTGAATAGACCGGGACCTGTCATCGCCCTCTCTGGTGCACCCGGTCGAGAACGGCTGCCGCGAGGATGATGCCGCCCGTCGCCATCTCCTGAACCCAATTGTGGACCCCCACGTGTGTGAAGCCCATTCGGATCACCTCCATGAGCATCGCTCCGACGAGCGATCCCAGGACGGTTCCCACGCCCCCCGACAGGGATGCTCCCCCAATGACAACCGCAGCAATGACCTCGAGCTCGAGCCCGATCGAGTCTGTGGGATCGCCGACCGTCAGCGTCGAGAATTCCATCACACCCGCGAGCCCCGCCAGAGCGCCGGCCAGCGCGTACACCGTGATCTTCACGCGAGTCACATTGACGCCGCAAACGAGCGCTGTGGCTTCGTTGCTCCCGATGGCATACACGTGCCGGCCGAACCGCGTGTAGCGCAGCGCGAGCCCGGTGAGAATTCCCGCCGCGATCACGATCCACACCCCCGGCGGGACGAGCGGCCAGCCCCTCGAGGATGCGAGCAAGCCGTCGATGCCCTGCGGATCGCAGTCGATCTTCTGTTCCTTCGCGAGCCCCTTCGCGGCCCCGCGTAAGATGCTCATCGCGCCCAATGTGACGATGAACGGCGCAATTCTTGCGCACGCGATGAGTGCGCCGCATGCGACACCACTCGCTGCGGCCGCAGCGACGCCCGCGAGCACGGCCGCCGCCGGACCGAATCCCGCTTTGAGCATCGCGGCGACGACCACGGTCGTGAATGCGACGGCCGATCCCACCGACAAGTCGATCCCGCCGCTGATGATGACGAGGGTCATTCCGATCGCTCCCAGCGCAACGACCGCGGTTTGCCGGACCATGGCAACACCGATGGACCACCGCACGAACGTGTCTGGCGCGAGGCCCGCGAAGACCGCCCATGTCGCGGCCAATACGACCAGGAGCCCAAGCCGCGGCTGGCCGCGCCACAGCTTCATGCTCCCACCGCCTCGCGGAGAACGCTTGCGGCATCACATTGCTCCACGGGACGCGCCGGGCCGAGCCGACCACGATCCATGACGGCAATGCGGTCGGCCATTCCGAGGAGCTCGGGCAGCCAACTCGAGACGAGGAGTACGGCCTTGCCTCGTGACGCCAGGCCATCGCACAGTCGCGCGATCTCGGCTTTGCTCGTCACGTCGATTCCACGCGTCGGTTCGTCGAGGAGAAGCACGTCGACGTCGTGATGAAGGAGACGTGCCAGCTGCACTTTCTGCTGGTTGCCGCCTGAGAGCTCGCCCACGCGTTGATCGGGCCCGGAGCACTTGATCCCGAGCTCACGGATCCATCGCGCCGTCGCCGACCGCGTGCGCGCCGGCAGTGCAAACCCCGACGGGCCCGGGTTCGTCAGCGTCATGTTTTCGGTGATCGACAGCGTCAGGGCGAGTCCCTCCCCCTTTCGGTCCTCGCTCGCGAATCCAACCCCTTGTGCCAGCCGACGTCCTGGCGACGCGGGGCCTAAATAAGCACCCACCCTGAGCTCTCCACGGCGTACCGGGTCGAGCCCGAAGATTGCGCGCAGGAGTTCCGTACGCCCGGCGCCGACGAGGCCTGCTACGCCAAGCACCTCCCCGCTTCTGAGCTCGAAGGTCGCGTCGACGGGAAGGTGTGCGCCCGCAAGTGCACGGCCCGAGATGACGACCTCACCGGGGGTGCGTGGGGAACGCGGGTAGGCGCTGGCGACTTCGCGGCCGGCCATCATGCGGACCAGCGCATCGATCGACGTCCCCCCGACCTCGCCGGTACCGACCGTTTTCCCATCGCGGAGGACCGTGAATCGGTGCGCGACGCGCGCCACCTCCTCGAGGACATGGGTGACGTAGAGGACCGTGGTGCCGCTTGCCGCGAGGTTGCGTACGAGCGAGAGCAGGCGATCGGCGTCCGCCGAACCGAGGCTGCTGGTCGGCTCGTCGAGGACGAGCAAACGCAACGTCTTGCCCGAGGCGCTTGCGGTCGCGAGAGCCCGTGCGATCTCGACGAGCTGCCGATCGGCCACCGAGAGGTCCGCGACCCGCGCACGTGGATCCATCGGTCGATCGCCGAACGCGCGTGCGAGTGATCCGCGCACGAGGTGGGTTGCCACTCGGCCGCGAACCACGCCGAAACGGGTCGGCTCGATCCCGAGGATCACGTTCGTCGCGACGTCGAGGTGTGGGCACAGCGCCAGTTCCTGATGCACCATTGCCAACCCCTGAGCGCGAGCATCGGCCGGGCCCCGAGGCAACCAGGGTGCGCCGTCGATCCGCACTGCGCCGGCGTCCGCGGCGAGGACTCCAGCAAGCACCTTCATCAGCGTGCTTTTGCCCGCGCCGTTCTCACCCAGCACCGCGTGCACTTCGCCCGATTGTGCCTCAAGCTCGACCCCTGCGAGCGCAAGCGTCGAGCCGAAGGACTTGCGAACGTCGTGCAGGGCGAGTCGGGGCGTACTCACCTACTCGCCGAGCCAGGTCTTCAAGTCCGGCGATACGAGGGCCTTGATCTCCGGCGTGTCGAGGTTGTCCTTGGTCACGAGCGTCGAGCCCGTGTCGATGCGCCTCTCGACCGGCTGTGCTCTGAGGTGCAACGCCATCGTCTTGACGGCCAAATATCCCATATCGAAGGGGTGCTGCACGACCAACGCGTCGATCTCTCCGGCGCGTAGCCCCTGGACCAACTTGTCGGAGGCATCGAACCCCACGAAGCGCACCTTGCCGGCGAGTCCGGCCTTGCGCAAGGCGAGCAACATCCCGAAAGTCGTCGACTCGTTGGGAGCGAATATGCCCTGGACGTTTCCACTGTCAGCCTTCTGCGCAGCGAGCAAATTCTCGCTCGCCTTCTCGGCCATCTCTGTGGTCGCCCCGCCGTATTGCGAATCGCTCGTCATCTTGAGCTCGGGATGCATTCGAGCGGCTTCGATGAAACCCCTCTCGCGCTGATTCGTGCTCGCCGAACCCTCCTGGTATCGCAACACGACGACGTTCCCACCGGTGCGCGGCGACGGCGACGGACCCGAATCGATCGCATCGACGACCACACGTCTGGCCAGCGCTTCGGCCGCCAGCTTGCCGGCCTCCTCGTTGTTCGTCGCGACGAAGCTGACATATTCATCACTCGCGAGGTCCGAGTCGAAGACGACCACGGGTACGTGGGCGGCGGTTGCGGCCCTCACGCTCGCAACGAGGCCTTTGTCGCTGAGCGGTGCCAACACGACCCCGCTCACTCCTTGCG
>JALYHX010000659.1 GCA_030776305.1 Myxococcota bacterium | reverse complement strand
GCGCGGAGGCCCCTCCGGGGACGGCTTTGCCGGCGATGTCGAAGTCAGCGCCGCTCTGCGCTGCCGCTCATCCTCCGTGGGAGAAATCGAACAAGTCGAACAGGTCGCCGATGGCCGGCGAGTTCGTTGGCGCGTACGGATTCGGCCCGTTCTGGACAGGATTCGGCAGGTTGTCGCGGCTGCGCTTGGAGATCGGATGCAATCCAATGAGGTCGGCGTGTTGTCACACACCGGTCCCCACGTGACGGCCTTGAGCGTCTAGGCAAGGCTTGATCTGCCGTGGCTCTACGAGTGGCTACATGCACCGGTTGTAAGAGGGGGCGGTCGCGCCTCAAATGCCTGCATCGATCTATCGAGCGTAACTTCCGAAAGGGGACGTTTGCATCCCGTGGCCGTTTCGCTAAGAGCGGGTTGGGGGAGCGCCACATCCACTCTCGCGGCGCGGCGCCCCCCCGTTCCCTGTTTGTGTCCACCGGTTAGGTGTGTGCGGCGTCGTGGTGGCCGTCGTACCCGTGCTGGGGGCAGCAGGGGCAGGCGGGCTACCCGGCGCGGTGGGTGCGTTGCAGTGGCGGGGGTCACGACGATGCCGGTGACGGCACCTTTGACTCCCTTTTTCTGCTTGGCACCCATCGTGTGCCGCGCTGCGCGTGTTGCTGCGCGCTTTGCGGCCGCCGCGGCCTTGGCCTCGACCGTCAGCGGTGTTCGCGCCTTCGGATGGACTCCGAAGTCCGCGAGCACGTCGGGCGCGTTGCCGAAGGTGGCCTTCACGAACGTCACGAACGCATCCATGAAGATGCGCAGCGACGCCATGTCGGTCTTTTCGGCAGCGACCTTGGCCTTGGTCGTGGCCTTGGCGGCGTCCACGTCGCTTCGCAGGTTGACGATCGCTTGAAGCTTCGTCGTGACCTGCGCCGGCGCAAACGAGCTCCCCGCGAACTGACTTGCGCCGTGTTCGCGAAGTGCTTGTTCGTCCCCGCGACCAACTGCTGCGCGAGGGCGGACACCGAGGCCTTGCCTTTCGATTTCGTTGCCATGGGACTATCTCTCCTTTCCGAGGGTGGCGCGAAGGACGGCGCGGAGAGCCCCTCGGAGCCGGAGTGCCCCGCGGGGTCAGCGCGTCGCTTTCGCGACCCTCATATGGACACTCTCGTGCCGGTGGCCCATTCCGCGCGGTACGGGAGAAAATCGACTTGGCCGGTCGAATTTGAAAGCTTGTGGACGCGTCCCGTCCTCATTGAATCGGACCCGGTCACGAATCGGTCGTTCTCGGTCGCCTTCCGTGCGTTCGCGGTCGTGTGCTTCATGGGCTCACTCGCGAGTTCGTCGGACTCGCTCGCCTTCTGCCGGGAGACGCTCACGAGTCCACGGGTCACGGTCGCGAGTCGATTGGATACGGTCGCGAGCCCGTCGCTCTCGCGAGCGAGTCTCGTGGACGCACGACCGTAAGCTTCGGACTCACGACCGTGTTCGAGACACCGCCGACCGAGTCGCGCATGCTCGGGCGCGTATCGCCTTGACTCACGTGCCCGTCGAGTGGTGCCGTGCCCGGGTGTTGCGCACTCGAACGGGCGTTCATCGCTTTCGGGCGCCTCTTGCGCGCACTGGCCACCGGTCGCGCGCAGGGGTGTGACCTCTTGGCGGGACCGGTGACCGCGCGGGTGCGACACGCCGCTGGGAACGTTGCGGCCATGTCGTCGAGCATCTCGACGAACGCGACGCCCGTCGAGGGCACGATTGATCCACAGCGCGTAGGTCTCGATGACGACGACGTTCGTAGTTACCGGCGACCAGCGTTCGCGCAACGCCCGCGCGAACAGGTGATGGGCGGTGGCGCGCGAGCCATCTTCAGCGACCAGATGCGCGAACCAACCGCCGCTGTCCGCGAACACTCGCTTCACTCGCGCTTATCCGCGTACGCCTCGCCCAGGTGCTCGTACTTGTCGGTCGACACGTCGGTGAAACTGCAATGTCCCGTACTTGCCCGAGCGACGAAACGCTCCAGCGCCGACCGCGCCGCCGCTGCACGCTTTTCGCCGCGCGGCTGCGGCGGGTCCTGCTCCAGCGCGCGGATCAGCTTGCGCCGATCGACCGTTCGCAGTCGCCTCGCTTCGCGAAGGATACCAGCTTCAACTACACGGAGGTGCGCTGCCATTCGCCTCGCTCGCGAGCTTTTTCATCTCCTTCCGATCGCGAGAACATACGTGCACGTCGCAGCCGTCATGTTGAACACGGCCACGGGGCACTCGGGCCCGGAGACTAACCATTCGTCACATTTCTCGCCTCGCGGCCTTTCTCGAGGCCCCGCGCCGCGATGACCTACTCTCCGCTTCGCTCCCGGCGACCTTCGGACAAATCCGTTGGGCCGAAGTTCAGCCAATAGACGCTCGTCGCGTCGGTGGCGATGGCCTCCGGATACTCTTGACCCGAGGCGACCGGTGAGCGGCGCCCTCCCCGGAAGCTCGTGATCTTGCCAGTGTAGTTC
>JALYHX010000658.1 GCA_030776305.1 Myxococcota bacterium | reverse complement strand
ACCAGGACGGGCGCGGTTGGGGGTGATCCCACGAAGACGACTCCGACATGGGTGCTCTCGCCGACGCACGTGGCCAGCTGCGCATCGGGAGCGTCCGTGCGATCGCGCGCGAGCACGCGCTCGTCCGAATCTCGCATTTCGGCGTCGAGATCGAGTTTGCCGCGACGGGTTGGGTGGGTGGCTCGAGGATCGCGCGCGAAGAGCGCGAGCGTGTGGCAGCCCGGCGGAAGCGTCTGCTCGCCGTGACCGGCGCCGTCGACGCCCGCCAGCCAGCTCTCGCGCGTGGCGATCGTGGCACCATCGCGCTTGGCGCGCATCTCCGCGATTTCGGCGCGCCTCTCCGGCGACGGCAGCGCCGGGAGCGCGCCCGGCTCCGACATCGGCATGAGCGCGCCACCGGACCGCTCAGGCAATACGGAGCGCAATGAAGGAAGCGGCTTCGACGAGCGCGCCACTACGATCTCGACGGCCCCGCGTCCGGAATCGCTGGCAACGACGAGCCGGCGCGGCGGCGTATCGCCGCAGCGCTCGATCGACAGCGCCCCGGCGACACTGGGCAAGCGCTTGCCTTCCGCGTCGTCGCCACTCGACAGGCGCAGGTGGAAACCGAGGCCCCGCGCACCGAGCAGGACGACCGTCGTACAGTCGCCGTCAGGTAGGTCCGGAAGCACGATGATGATCGGGCGCTGATCGTCGTTGTCGTCCGTCAAGAATCGCGTTCTTTCGACCGCAACGGTAGCGCCTACGGCGCGCCAGCCATCCGCAATGCGCTCGGCTCCTTCATGCAGCTGGGCACGCGCGCGCCCAGGGTGCACGGCGGCCAGGACCGCGACGGCGCACGACATCGCCGTGCGCGCGTGCACGCGGGCCGACCGCATCGTCAGACGACCTCGTCGCCTTCGCCCACCTGGATGAAACTCTCGGCGAAGATGCCCCCCCGGGGATCCCAGACGAAAAGCTTCCGATCGTCAACGGTCCCGCCACGCACGCTCGTGACCAGGTAGGCCAGATCCCAAGGCGGCTCGCCCTGCCCCATCTTTGCGACTTCAACATCGGTCGCGGAGAAGTAGGCGCCGGCGTCGAGGTGGGAATGGTAGAACACTTTGACGGGCCGACCCTCCGCCTCTCCGCGGCGGATGGCCGCCTCGAACTTCATCGAATCGACGTCGAAGTACATGCGTCCAGAGCGTGGGTAACTTTCGGGGTCGAGCCGGTGCAGCGCGTTCGCACGGTTGACCATCGGCACGATTCCGTCGACGCGACGCGCATCCGCAGCGGGCCCGACCAGAAACCCGCAGCTCTCCTCGTCACGGGCATACGCACGGCGCGCCTCGTCGTCCACGCTGTCGATGACGCTACGGGGGATGATCAGATTGCCTTCAGCCCACGGGTGCTTTTTCACGTCACGCATGGCTCACCCTCGAGGCTTACCATACGTACCGGCGCTCCCATTTCGTTGGCGCGAAATAGCGGTCGCCGCGGTCGCAAACAATCGTCGCGATGCAGCCGATCTGGCCGCTCTGATGCAGCTTCTCGGCAAGCTTGAGCGCAATGACCACGTTCGCTCCGGAGGAGTGGCCCACGTGGAGGCCCTCTTCGCGCGCAAGTCGGTCTGCCATGTCCCAGCCAGCCTCGGTGGAGACGGGCAGGATCCGATCGGGCACGCGTGGATCATAGATCGCCGGAACGAGGCTGCTGGCCATGTGTTTGAGCCCCTCGAGGCCATGGAGAGCGTCGGCGGGCTCGACCGCAATGCACTGGACTTGGGGAGCATGCTCCTTGATGCGCCGCGTGCAGCCCATCATCGTCCCGGTCGTGCCCAGTCCGGCGACGAAGTGCGTGAGGCGGTCTCCAAGGTCCTCCACGATCTCGCGCCCTGTCCCGTCGTAGTGGGCCCGCCAGTTCGACGGATTCGAGTACTGATCCGGATAAAAGTACTTGTCCGGCTCCTTGGCGACGAGATCGCGGGCAACCCGTATCGCGCCGTCGGATCCCTCCATGGGGTCGCTGTAGATGATCTCCGTGCCGAAGCTCGACGCGATGTCCTTGCGCGGTTTGCTCACGTTCGATGGCATCACGAGGCGCACACGCAGACCGAGCGCTGCACCAAAGAGTGAATACGCCACCCCGGTGTTGCCGCTCGTCGAGTCGATCAAGATCCGTCCCTGCGTCATTCGGCCGTCGGCCAGGGCGTCGAGGATCATCCGCAGCGCGGGGCGATCTTTGACGCTCCCGCCCGGGTTGGCAAACTCCAGCTTCGCCCATATCTCGACGTCGGGAACGTGGCGCGTCACGCGATTCAGGCGCACGAGCGGCGTGTTCCCCACGGCGTCGACCACCGATTGCAGACGGCGTGCGCGCCCGAGGTTCAAGAATCTTCCTCGAGGGCGGCGCGCAGCGCACGCAACGCCGCATGCGCGCCGCGAGCCAGATCGCGGCAGGCCGGGTCGCGAAGACCAAAGTCTTCCACTTCGACTTCGACCCGGAGCGTGGGGTCGACGTCCACGTGGATTCCAGGAGCAATCGTTCGCGCCGCCTCTGCCAGGGCCCGGTCGCGAACGCGCACGCCCGCGACCCCCGCGCCGGCCAGGTAACGCGCGGCTACATCGGCCGCGGCCCCATCGAGGCGCACGTCGACACGCGCACGCGCAATGCGCGCTTGCCCGGTGCCCCCGACCTCCGTGAGCTTGGTTTGGCGACAGTGCTGGTCCATGCAGACTCAGCCCCCGGCAATGGCCGGAACGATGCTGATCTGGTCGCCAACCTTGAGGGTCGTCTTCAGCCCCTCGAGAAAGCGCACGTCCTCCTCGCCTACGTAGATGTTCACGAAGCGGCGCACGCCTTTGTCGTCGAGAAGGCGCTCGCGGATACCGGGATGTTTTCGTTCCAGGTCGTCGATGACCTCGCCGACGGTCCTGCCGGACGCGGTGACCTCGTCGGCACCGCCGGTCAGCGTCCGGAGCGGCGTGGGAATGCGGACGATCGTTTCCATGGGTTTCTTTGGCTCCTTGTCAGCTACACGGATGGCGCAACATACGCTCGGGGTTCGATTTGGCGAATGCGCGGTCGGCGACCACACAGTCGGCAATCGGCGCGGGCAGCGATTGGCCTACGCCGCAATTCGTCCGTTCTGCCGTCGAAAGTCACGAGCTGACCTTCGACGGGCACTTCGTCGATCATGGCCAGCGCGAGGTCCGCCTGTATGGCAGCGATGATGCCGACGACCGGCCCCATGACGCCCGCCTCCGCGCAACCCATGCCTCCTTCGGAGGGAATGTCCTCGAACAAGCACCGGTAGCATGGCCGGCCCTGGGGGCCAGCGGCAAGGACCGTCCCGACCCAACGCACGGCGGAAGCCTGGACGATGCGTATACCGGCGAGCGCGCATGCATCGGCGGCGAGAAATTTCGTGGCGAAGTTGTCGGCGCCCTCCAGCACGACGTTGTATTGACGCACGAGGTCCATCGCGCCTTCGGGCAGGAGCCTTTTCCTGTGGATGCGCAGCTCGACGGCAGGGGCAATCGCACGCAGCGCTTCTGCTGCGGCGTCGACTTTCGGCACACGCGCTTCTGCGTCGCGGTCGGCGAAGAGAATCTGCCGATGCAAGTTGCTGCGCTCCACGTCGTCGTCGTCACACAAACCGATGGTACCGACGCCCGCGCGCGCAAGCGCAAGTGCGGCCGGACCGCCGATACCGCCCATACCCACGACGAGCACGCGCGATCGCGAACGGCTCATCCGGATGCCTCCGGAAAGTACTCCTCGAGACTGAAGTACCTTTCCCCGGTGTCCGGAAGGACGGTGACGACGTTCTTGCCTTCGCCGAGCTCGCGCGCGACCTCGATCGCAGCATGCACCGCTGCCCCCGCGCTGATGCCCACCAGCAGACCCTCGCGCCGCGCCAGGTGAACCTTCGTGCGCCACGCGTCGGCATCGGCGACGGTACGCACTTCGTCGACGACATCCGGATGGTAGTTCTTCGGGACGAAGCCGGCCGCCAGCCCCTGGATCTTCGTCGGGCCGCGCTCGGCGCGCGAGATGGTCGCGCACGAGTCGGGCTCGACGGCGATGATGCGGGGCGCGGGCGAGAGTTCGCGACGCAGCACTTTGCCGACGCCGCTGATCGTGCCGCCCGTGCCGACGCCTGCCACGAATGCGTCGATGCGCAGCGGTCGCATCGCCGCAAGAATCTCACGGGCTGTCGTCTCGGCGTGAACGAGCGGGTTGGCGGGATTGTCGAACTGCTGCGGCATCAGCGCGCCCGGGGTGTTCTGGGCGATCTCGCGCGCCTTTGCGACTGCACCCTCCATTTGCTGATCCGCGGGGGTGAGGATGACCTCCGCGCCGAAAGCCTCGAGGAGCTGTCGACGCTCGAGGCTCATGCTCTCGGGCATCGCCAGGATGCAGCGGTAACCGCGTACCGCGCACACGAGGGCCAGACCGATCCCCGTATTTCCGCTGGTCGGCTCGACGACCACACCCCCGGGACCGAGTCTACCAGTCCGCTCCGCATCCTCGATCATCGCCAGACAAATGCGGTCCTTCACCGAGCCCGCCGGGTTCGACTGCTCCATCTTCGCCCATACGGCCGCCGCTCCATGCTCTTCCCTCGGAGCGTCTACGCGCTCGACCGGTGCGAACGACCGGATGGCCACCAGTGGGGTGTCGCCCACGAGCTCGAGCACGTTTTGAGCGAGCCGCGACATCGTGGGGTCCCCAGTGTAGAGAGGGATCGCGAGGGCGCCAAGGCGCGCGAACCGCCGGATCAAGGAGATGTGGAGAAATGCATGGCTCGACGGCGGCGCGCGCACTCCACCATGAGTACCCGCCGATCGATCTCCACGCGGACACGCTCACGTGGTCGCGCTGGCTTGGCTACGACATGCAAATTCGTCACGAACCCCCGCTCTGGGGCGCGGCATTTGCGGGCCACGTGGACTTGCCGCGCATGCGCGATGGGGGCATCGGCGCACAGTTCTTCGGCTTGGTTTCTTTACCCATCGCCAGGCGCATGCGCGGTTTGGCGCGGGTTGTCCATGAGCAAATCGACCTTCTCGTCGATGCCGCCGCGCGAAGCCCCAGCGAGCTACGCCTGGCGCGTACGGCTGACGACGTAGAGGCGTGCCGTCGCGACGGCGTCATCGGCGCACTGCTGGGGATTGAAGGAGCACACGCGCTCGAGGGGGACCTCGATCAGGTCGACGAGTTTGCCCGACGCGGAGTGCGGTACCTCGGTTTGCTGCACTTCACGGCGAACGATGCCGGACACCCCGCGTACGGGCCGGGTCGGAGCGACACCGCCGGTTTGACGCGATTCGGAGTCGCCCTCGTCGAGCGCTGCGAAGCGTCGGGCGTCATCGTCGATCTGGCCCATATCAATCGCCGGGGCTTCCTCGACGCGTGCTCGATGGCCAAGAAGCCGCCGATAGTCAGCCACACGGGTGTTCTCGGTGCGTACGAGCACTGGCGCAACATCGACGACGACCAGCTGCGCGCCGTGGCTGACAAAGGCGGCATCATCGGCGTCATTTTTTATCCTCGCTATCTCGGGGGCAACGGGCTCGAGCCCGTCGTCAAGCATCTCATTCACATCCTGAATGTCGTCGGTGAAGACGTGCCGGCGCTGGGCAGCGACTGGGACGGGATGATCATTCCGACGCGTGAGCTGCGCGACCCACGCGGGCTCCCCTTGCTGACCGACGCGCTGCTGCGCGCGGGGATCTCCGAGCAAACGATAGGCAAAATTCTTCGTGGGAATGTGATGCGTGTGTTGCGAGAAGCGTGATTGCGTCGATGGATCTGCCACGAGCGGGCAAGCGTCGAGCCTGTCGAGGCCTTCTGCGCAGCCGCGCCGCACGCAATCTCTTCGTCGCGCCGCGATCCACGCGGTACCTCCGCGATCGCAAGCTAGGAGAAGGCTGGAACCGCGCGCGGCGTCACGGGGGCACCCCAAACAAACCTGACATACCGTTGACAACACAGCGGGCGATGCTCCTTTCGTCGGACCGTTGGAGCGAGGTGCTCCTATCGCGACCCGATCCCAAGGAGAATCCCATGCGTCTCTACCATTACCCGAGTTCGGGCAACGCGCGCCGTGCACGTCTTGCAGCCCACCACCTCGGCGTGAAGATCGAACTCGTCCCCGT
>JALYHX010000657.1 GCA_030776305.1 Myxococcota bacterium | reverse complement strand
CGAGCTGGTCGCGCTCTCGCAAGAAGACCCGTTCGCTGGACCTGCCGATCCGAGGCTGTTGTGCGATCCATCGACGGCCCCCGATCTCGATCTCTACGACCCCACCGGCGGCTCGGTCGACGCCGAGCGCGCGATCGCCCTCGCGAAACAAGGCGAGGCCGCGGCGTTCGCGTTCGACCCGCGGATCACCAATAGCGAGGGAGCGACCTTCGGCCGCACCGCGGGGGGTGTCGCGATGGTGCTGTCCAGCGGGTTCCGCGCGACGTACGCGGGATCGTACCAGTCGCTCAGCGTCGTCCCAATCGCCGCCGACGAAGATGGAAAGAATCGCCGCGGGTATCACTGGACCGCAAGGCGCCACCTCGCCGAGCTCGACGCGCCTGCCGATGTCGGACGCGAGGCAGCCAGGCGCACGTTGAGCAAGCTGGGCGCGCGCACGGTGCAAACACGCGAGGTCCCCGTCATCTTCGACCCTGACGCGGCGCGATCGATTCTCGGGCTCCTCGCAGGGTGCGTCATGGGGAGCGCGATATGGCGCAAAGCAAGCTATCTCGTCGGCCGCGAAGGATCGCGCGTCGCAAGCGACCTCGTGACGGTCGTCGACGACCCGCTCATTGCGCGAGCGCCGGGATCACGGCCGTTCGACGGCGAGGGCCTCGCCAGCCGAAAGAACGTCGTCGTCGAGAAAGGAGTCCTCCGGACGTACCTTTGCGACAGCTACTCGGCGCGCAAGCTTGGACGCGAGAGCACTGCCAGCGCGTCGCGCGGTGGGGGCGCGGGAGTTGGTCCGGGCACATCGAACTTCGTCTTGCAGCCCGGCCGCGACTCGAACGCGGCGATCGTCGGGGGTACCCAGCGCGGCCTCTACGTCACCGAGATGATGGGCTTCGGCTTCAACGCCGTGACGGGAGACTTCTCGCGCGGCGCATCGGGTTTCTGGATCGAGGGCGGCGAGCTTTCCTATCCTGTGAGCGAAGTGACGATCTCGCTGAACGTCGACCAACTTTGGCAAACCATCGACGCCGTCGGCAGCGACCTCGACATGCGCACGGCAACGGCATCGCCGACCATCCGCGTCGCGAAGATGACTGTCGCTGGAGGCGCGCCTTCTTGACCCCCGACGACGTCAAGGCGCTCCGCAAGGAGCTGTCTTGCACTGCCAAAGAGCTCGCCGGAGCGCTCGGCACCGATCAGGCGACCGTCCTCGCGTGGGAGAAGGCCGAGCTCTTCCCCACGAAGGCGTATATCGATCGAATGGCGCAACTCCGCGCCAAGGGGCCTGGGGCCATCCCGCGAAAGAGTCGAGGTTCAGGCGTCGATCCCATCAAGTCGCTCGCCGATCCGGCGATCTGGGAGCTCCTGCGCAAGATCGCCGTGCACAAGAAGCTGCGGGACGAAGTGGCCAAGCTCGCAAAGAGTTACTCGGACCCCGCGAGCGAGGGGTGATCGCGCGAGGGTGAATCCCGGTGGTTGTTTCACTGCCGCTCGTCGTCCGTGTCCTGTCCGCTGGCGGGGACCATCGTGTCGTGGGGCTCGCCGTCGCCGTCGGCCGAGGGGACCATCGTGTCGATGGGAGCGCCTTGGTCAGGGACCGCTTCGCCGAGCTCGACCTCTGCGAATCGCCGTGAGTCTTCGCTGAGTTCCGTGAATTCGCGCAGCGTCGGGAGGTCTTTCAGCGACTTGAGCCCGAAGAATTCGAGAAAGTGACTCGTCGTCCCGTACAAGAGAGGTCGGCCAGGCTCGTCCTTCTTTCCCAGGATTCGGACGAGGTCGCGCTCGAGCAGCAGCTTGAGTGTCGCGCCACTGTCGACGCCGCGGATGTCGTCGATCTCGGGGCGCGTGATCGGCTGGCGGTAGGCCGCGATCGCGAGCGTCTCGACCTGCGCGCGGGTCAATCGCACCGGTCGATCGCTCGTCACCTCGCGCACGAATGGCGCGTACTGGACGCCGGTCCGAAATAGCCACCCCCCCGCGATTTCGCCGAGAACGATCCCGCGCAGAGCGTACGTGTCCTTCAGCTCCGCCAAGGTCACCTTCACCTGCTGCACCGGCGCTGATGCAAGGCGCGCCAGCTCGCCCGTCTTCATCGGCTTGTCACTCGCAAAAATGAGCGCCTCGACGAGGCCCCGCAGGTGCGTCAAGGGCAGCTCGCGCGCGTGTTCGACACCCGCTTCCATGTCTTCGGCGGGCAGTTCTGGAACGTCGACGCGAGTCTGCTCCTCGTCGGCGAGCGCGGCGTCAGCGTCCTCGGCGGCGACAGAGTCCTCGTCGAACCGCTTGGGTGTCTCCGTGTCCTGGGGCAGATCGGCGTTCTTCCTGCGGTTCACGATCGACGTTCCTCCTCACTGACCACAGACGCGGCGCTCTCCTCAGCGGCAGCGAGCTCGACGTAGAGCGGTCCCAGCGGCTCGGACTGGAACAATCGAGTCATCTTGAGGCGAGTCATCTCGAGCAGCGCGAGGAACGTGATGACGAGGTCGAACTTCGTCGCCAGTCCCGCGAAGGTCTCCTCGAACGTGACGCGCTTGCGAGCCGTCAGCATGTCGGAAAGCTCACTCATCCGGTCGCTCAAGCTGATTCGGTCAGCGACGACGTCGTGCGTGAGCCGGACTTTGCTGCGATTGAGGACACGCTGAAACGCGTCGACCAGCGCGAAAAGAGGGATCTCGGCGAGCGGAGGTGCCCGGCGCTCGGTCCCGTCAGCCGCGTCGACGAGGTCCTGCGCCGTCAGGCCC
>JALYHX010000656.1 GCA_030776305.1 Myxococcota bacterium | reverse complement strand
TTCTCGTCCCCCGAACGGCACGAAGACGCCGGCTCCGAGAGCCCAATGGCCGAGTTTTATAGTTGCGCCGAGCGCCGGTGCACCGAAAATGTTGAAAGCGTGCGCCCGTCCGTCATTTGGCCCCGCGCCTCCGCCGGGGGGATCGACGGGATCGCTCGGCGCGCGCGTGTGAACGAAGTTGAGGTCTCTCAGTGCGAGCGTGCCGTCGAGGAATACGTGTAGCCCCTCGCTGAACCCGATCCCGCCGGGATTGTAATAGAGGGCAGTGGGGTTCGTTGCGACGACGGTTCCGTGCTCGCCACCGAAATGAGCCGTGGCGAAGCCGGCGGCAGCGGCACTGTGCGGCAAGCTGGAAAGGATCCATGCGAACGCCGCGATGCCGGCGATGCGAAGAGTCATGAGGTCGTCCCCATGGCATTTCGCGACGCGTCGCCGATGCGAGGTGCCTCTTTTGCGTCAGGGGAGAGCGGCAATGGCATCGCTGCACTTCGCGGTGCTGGCAAGGATCTTGGCTACGAAGCTTCCGGCCTGCGCCGTGTAGACGGTCCGGTTGTTGTCGATGAACTCCGATTGGCTGCCTGACCCGGTCGTGCAATCGGAACCGCCAGTGACGTGGCAGCCAACGACGTGGTTGTCGAAAAGCATCGCCGTCGCCAGCCCCGACTGGTCAACACAAGTATTTCCCGTCCAGGCGCCGCTCAACGCGAACTGGTTTCGCGACACGATGTACACTTTGTCGGCCGTGTGCTGTCCGAGTGAATCCGTCGGCGGAAGCACATAGCCATTCCCGACGAGCGGCGTGCCCGTAATGCCGGGATGCTGATCTCCGTCGTCATCGGGGTACGTCGTTCCTTGGGGAAAGCCGAAGGGGGATGCCGGCCAAGGCAATGCCGGGTCGGACCCCATCGCTAGCTTGAGGCCCACCAAATCAATGGGTGCGTTCGTGCGGAACGTGCTCGGGGGGTCCCATCCCGTCTGCGTCGCGGTGACGGCAGTGGCCGGCACCTGGGCCCACGTTGCGGTCGGGATCTGAATCTGAACCTTCGAGCCTCCCAGCGCCAACCCAACCAGCCCGCCGAGCATCACGTCCGGCAGCTCGAGTTTGCACGTTTGAAATGAGCCCGTCAGCACCGTCCCAGCAATCGTGGGATACGCTTCGAGCAACCAGACGTGGGCGGTGCCGGAGCCAGCCAGCGTCGTCTGTCCCTGCGCCGGCCATTTGACCGGCAGCGTTACGTTGACGGCACGTGCCAGGTTCGTTTGCGCTGGGCAACTGCTTGCCCCGTCGCCGCCTCCGCTGGTCCCACTCGACCCGCTTGCGTCCATGGAGTCGCTGGCCCCACCCGAGCTACCCGAAACCCCCGAGCCACTTGATCCCCCGGAGTCGATGGATACCCCCGGGCCGCTCGGGGCTCCCGGGCTACCGGTCGCAGAATCGCTCGATGAATCCGGGGCACTCGATCCGCTCGAACTGGTGAATCCACTGGAACTTCCGCTGCTGGGAGAGCCGCCTTCGAGCGACACCTGCGAATCGCTCGCCCCGCACGCGGCCACCCACGGCGCCAACGGTGACAGTGCCCAGGCAAGCACGTTGGTACGCATCATTGGACGACTTCTCATCACTTCCCTCTCCGCTGGCCCGCTCGTCGTCCTCGTCCAGTGGTCGGGAGAGGGTCAACGAGATCATGCGTCGCGGATCACGACTCATCGCAGGTCCTGTGCCGTTCTCGGCTTGGTATCTTCGGCCGGCGGGGCCCTGCCTTTCTCGAGAGTCTACACCGCAGACGCTCGAACATTCACTGCGCAAGCCTCGGGCCTTGCTGCGCAGGAGGCTGCGCATGGTGCGCGTCGTCACCGGCGAGCATGGCGAGGGTCCATCTCCTCGGGTGTACCGTGTGGACGGTGCGATGACCGCAGTCGGCGGGGGCGGCTTTCGCCTGGCTTACCATATGGTAAGGTCAAGCTCTTCATGGTGGCCGTCCGTGCAGTGGATAGTGACGTGCGCTCGGCAACGCTCGCCGCGGCGACGCGTCTCTTCGCAGCGCATGGCTTCGAGGGGACCGCGCTTCAAGACGTCGCCGACGCTGTCGGCGTCAGCAAACCCGCGGTGCTGCATCACTT
>JALYHX010000655.1 GCA_030776305.1 Myxococcota bacterium | reverse complement strand
ATCCCGAGACGCGCGATGGTTCGGTCGACGATCTCCTCGAAGATGGACCGCTTGTCCTCGAAGTAGAGATAGAACGTGCCGCGCGCGATCCCCGCGGCGGTGACAATGTCCTCGATTTTTGCGTTGTGGTACCCGCGGCGGGCGAACACATCGCGCGCAACGTTGAGAATTTGCTGGCGCCTCTCGGGCTTACCCATTCCCCATTCAGCTATCACGTTCGGTGCTGCACCACCCCAACTCGTCGATGCTTCATCCCAACGCCTCGCGTTCCAGTAGCACGCGCAAGACAGCGTCTTCGCGGCGCAGGACAATCACTTTCTCGCGATCGACGACGACGATCCCTGGTGCGCTGCCGCGCGGCTTTCGCAAGTAGCGACGTGGAGTGTACGTCACCTCGACGACGTCTTCGTTGCGCACATCGGAAAAATGCGCCGCAAGGTGCGCGGCCTCGACCAGCAAGTCCGCTGGGCAGGATTGCCCCTTGGCGAGTGGCACGATGACATGCGCGCCAGCGTGGTTCTTGGCGTGGAGCCACAGGTGGTGCGGCCGGGCCGTGTGGAACGTGAGTGAATCGTTGTCCGCAGCGCCCCGGCCGACGAGAATGCTCGTGCCCGAAGCGGCAAGGAAGGTTCGGTATGGAAGACGCCGTGTTACAGGCCCGGTTCGAACACCATGCCCTGACGGCGCGCGTGCGGACTCCAAACGGAAATCGCGAGGAGCGGACGCGCGCGCGCGCGCCTCGAGCGCAGCGAGTTCAGCGTCTGGCCCCGAGAGCCCCTCGGCAATCTCTGCGAGTGCCGCACGTGTTTTCATGCCTTCCTCGAGGCGGGCCGCCGCGATCGCGGCCCCCTTTTTGAGTCGCCGCGCACGCTTGAAGACCGCGGCTATCTGCTCCATCGGTCCGCGCGCGGGGTCGATGGGCATCTCGATGCGCTTTGCGTCGCCGCTCGACCAATCCACGGCCTCGAGCCTCGTCGCTCCACGGGGCGCCTCGGCGGCTTGCGCCACGAAGAGCTGCGCCCGCTCGGCTGCGGCGGCTGCGGTCTGCATCCGCGCCAAATCCCCGCGAACATGGGCGACTCGTCGGTCGACCCGGACGATGGCCTTCTGGAGGGCGACGCGCAGCGCGTCGCGGCGCCAGCCAAGTCGCGTGCGCACGAGGTCGTCGACCATGCGGGCCCCGCGTCCGGCCAAGGTCTCTCGGCCTGGCTCGCTTGCACCGGGATCAACCGCCTGCTCGGTGAGCGCGAGCAGGCCCGATTCCTCGGCACCCGCGCGCCATCGACTACCATCACGCTCGAGAGCAAGGAACGTTTCACCGATGTCCGTTACGCGCGCTCCGTCAAGTCGTCCTCGCCATTGCGCCTGGGCTGCCGATGTGGCGCCATGCATCGTGTCGCGCAGCCTGGTTCGATCGTCGTCGTCCACCACGCCCACCCCCGTGCCCGCAACAATGACGACATCGACACTTTCACCGCGGAAGGACACGCCTTCTCGCGGCGGAATGCGTATTCTCAGCAACGCCACTTCGCTCGGCCCCAAATGCGCGAGGGCGACATGTTGTACTTGTCCCCCCACGAGCAGGTGGTCCATCGTCCGCACGGTGCGATAGCATGAAGGTACAGCCCTTTGGCGACGCCCGGAGTCTCCCGTTTCCAACCTCATGAATCGCCGCAGCTTCCCCACCGGACAGGCGAGCACGGCGATGCTCAAGGCGCTCTTGCGTGTGCTCGTTGCTGAGAAGGGAGCAAGCGTCGCGGATTCGTGGCTGCGCGGCATCCGGATGGTGCGCGACCATCTCGACGACGAGACGCGAATGCTCCCGCTCCCGACGCTCCACCACGCGCTCCTGACCTTTGCCGAGCTCGCGAGTCGGGACGCCATCCCACGCGCCACGAAGTACCTGACGGAGCCCGACAACCTCGGTGTCTGGGTCCGGGTGCTGCGCGGTACGACCGCACCCGCCGAAGCGTTTGGGCGACTGGACGCGGCGGACAGCGAGTATGGTCGCACGACGCGATGGGAGACCCTCGCCACGAAACGGGGATGGTGGCATGGACGCGTCAGCATCGCGCACGACCCCGCTCTCGAGGCGGACGGACTGTTGCGCCTCGCACGGGTGGCCGAGCTGGCGGCCGTCCCGACGCTTTTCGGCTGGTCGAAGGCCGTTGCACGCGAGCGAACCGAAGGCGCGGCCGCGGGCCCCGGTTTGGTCCAGGAGTATGAGGTCGACTGGTCGGCTCCGGACGCGACGCTCGGCGGCGTCTTGGGGGCCGTGATCGGCATGGCCGCAGGAGCGACGTCGCTCCTCGTGCATCCCGCATCCAAGGCGATCGACGTGGTGATGATGATCGTCGCCGGCCTGGCTGGGGGGTTCATCGGCACGATGAGTACCCGTGATCGGCTTCGACGTGCCGAGACAGCGACGCAGGCGCTGCGTGTGGTCGCCCTCGAACGTAGCCTGTCACTGAAGGAGTCCCGCGAGCGCGACGTACCCGGGCAACTCGAAGGGATGGTCGCCGCGGGACAGTACCGTCTCGTCCGGCGCATGGGCTCCGGCGCAACCGGCGTCATCTACGAAGCCGTCCGCATCGCAGATGGCCTGCCAGTCGCTCTCAAACTGCTGCGCGCAGCTGCTGCCCACGAGGCAGTCGCGAGCGACCGTCTGCGGCGCGAGGCCGAGGCGTTGGGTTTGGCGTGGCATCCGAACGTCGTCGAGGTGATCGATCAAGGGCACCTGCCAGACGGAACCGCATATCTGGTGATGGAGCTTCTGCACGGTGAATCGCTCGCCGCGCGTTTGGGAAGCAAGGGACACCTCACGCCGGTGGAGCTTTTGCCGATCGCCATGCAAGTATGCGATGCCTTGGCGGCCGTCCATGCGGCGGGCGTGGTCCACCGCGACGTCAAACCTTCGAACATCTTCCTCGCCGCCGACCGCGACGATCCGAGCGGGCCGGAGCGCGCGAAGCTGCTCGACTTCGGAATCGCGCGCGTCGAGTGGGAGGAGACGCGCATCACCAATACGGGTGGTCCGCTCGGCACCCCGGGTTACATGTCTCCGGAGCAGGAGATCGGCAGCGGCGAAGTCGACGGGCGCAGTGACATATTTGCGCTGGGAGCTGTGCTCTATGAGTGCCTCGTCGGCGAGCCACCGCCGTCTCAATCCCCCAGCGGACTGGTTCGTACGGGCGAAAATGTCGCCGTGCGATTCGATTCGGGTACGTTGAAGGCTTCCCCGATGGTGGCACCGGCGTGGTACGCGGTCATCGAGAAGGCAATGGCGCCGAGTCCGGCCGATCGGTACCAGGACGCCCGCTCGTTCGCGCAGGCTCTTCGAGGCGTGCGCGACGAGATCGTGAAAGCGGGGGCGTCGACGTGAAGCGACATGCGGACGCGTGCATTCTCTGGCTCGTTCTCGCAGGCTGCTCGGCGTCGTCGACCGTGCCACCGCAAACAGCGCAACGTCCCCCACCTCAAGCCGCGCCCTATGGCTATCCGCCGCCTTACGGACAACCTCCTTCGCAGTCGCAGCAGGCGCCGCCTCCGCCGCCGCAAGGATCGTTCCCCCAGGCGCCGCAGCCTCCGCCTTCGACGCTCGTACGGCCGCTCCTCGGTCCGCTGGTCGGTCCCCTCGCGTGGCAGGCGGAAACGCGCGCCGTCGCCATCGAACTCGTCGCGAACCTTGGGCAGTTCCCGAAATCCCGCGTCGCCTCGGTGCCGCTCGTGTTTGACCCCAATCCCAACGAGGTCAACGCGTTTGCCGGCTGTGACGATTCGGGTGCCCCCTTCGTCGCCGGCACCGAGGGCCTCCTCGAGGCCATCGATGGAATCTCGCAGACCAAGGCGACCGACGAGCTTTATGGCACGCAAGCCTACGAGGCCTACGTTGCCATAGTCGCGCCGCGGCTCGTGACCAAAGATGGCGGAAGCGCATTGCTGCCGGCGGGCATCATTCCGCTGCAGTACTGGGTCGACCCGCGGCGCATCTCGCGGGCGCACGAGAT
>JALYHX010000654.1 GCA_030776305.1 Myxococcota bacterium | reverse complement strand
GAGTTGGACTGAGCGCGGTACCGGACCGCGTCAGGTGGCTCCCGGCGGCGACTCTCTGGACCAATCCGCCTCGCGCTCTCGCAAACCGGCGTCGAGCTGGGCGAGCGACAAACTCTGCGACTGAACGAACAGCGCGAATACAATCACCATACCGGTTGCTCCGAGCGAGCAGAGCAGGGTGCCTGTACAGAGCGTATAGACGAGCCAGCCGGGGGGCAAAAGATACCCTCCGAGCCGCAATCCCAGGATCACCGCAACCCCCGCAATACTCAAGCCCAAGAGTGCTGACAGGACGATGAGTCCCCGCGTCGCAATTCGGTCCGCGAAGGGCATCAACATGCGGAGCCCGTGCTGAACGAGCTTTAGATACGTCATCTTCGACATACCTGCGTACCGCAATCCGCGTTCGCAAGGGACCCGGCGGACATTGAGGCCGAGGCTCAGTAGGCTGGACGAGTATGCCAGATCGAAGTGAGGATGAAATAAAACGTTACGTGTGAGCCAACCGCGATAAGCCGCATAGTTCCCAGAGAGGATGATCGTGCCGGTCAAGAAGCGGAAGAACATCTTGAACAGTACATAGAGCGCTTTGAACGACGGACTCTCGCGGCGCCGCGTCCTCGCGGCGACCACCACGGTGCGGACGGATGCGCCCTCCTCTCGAAGTGGTGCAAGCAATCGCAGCAGATCTTCCGGCTTGTCTTCTCCGTCCGCATCGAGCGTCACGACGAGATCCCGTTCGTCGAGCATCGTCGATAGCCGCCTCAGCCCGAAGACCAGAGCGCGCTGATGCCCGAGCGGAAACGGAGGGGCGATGACCGTCTGAGCGGGCGCCGAGTTGAGATCCCGGATGTCGGCGTCCGCACCCGCGGAGTCATCGATCGCCACGAAACGAACCTCGAGTTCAGGCGCGGATGCAAGCGCAATCGTGGCATTCTCGCGGAGGCGCGAATACGATTCGACGTCGAAGTACACTGGCGAGACCAGCCAGAGTCGTTCACTCGGCAAGCTCTATCCCCATCTTTTTGGCTTTGTCGGTGGACATGACCACGATCCGTTCGTGCCCCTCCCAGGTCGAGTACCAATTGAAATCGACCTCACGCGGTCCAAACACCTCTTTGGTGAGCCAAGGATCGTTCGTTCTCCAGTGCCAATAGTCCGGTCCTTCGGTTGGGGCGACAAATACGACCTCGTCGGCTCCCCGTTCGTCGATCACGTTCGCGGGAAGTATGAGCTTCTCCTGAGCGGCGGTGGAACGAACGCGACTCGACAATCGAAACCGGGTACGCGCATGACGACCCACGTACGCAACCGCCTGCCTGACCTCGGCCGCCGGGTCAACGTGGCGAATGCTCTCCGCGGCCCGAAGCAACCATACGGCCTCGGCTGACAAAACACCTGCCAGCGCTGCCCCGACGCTCCATCGAGCCCACCGCCATGACAGGCGGCTCAATGTCTCGGCAACGCCCCGCGCGGCGAGAATGGCCAAAAACGGCACGATGAGAAGGTAATTTCGTACGATGACCACGAGGTACTTGCTGGAAAAAAAAACGACGAATGCCAGGGGGAAACAGGCGATGGGAATTGCGGCTCGCGGTTCGCTTCTTATCCAAAAGACCGCGCCGACGAAGGCACTGACCAGCAGCATTGCGGCCACCACCGGGTATGGGGAAAAATACGCCAGTGCGAAATAGAGGACCACGAGCTTGTAATGCTGCCAACGAGTGGTGACCGAATATCCGCCGTGAGTGCTGGTTCCTGCGTAGTGCGCCGAAATCCCGTGAAGTTGCTGGAAAAAGGCAAACGGATCCAGCAGCGTGGCGGGCGTCGTGATGAGATAGGCCGCAAAGGCGACGCCGCCCACTGCCGCGAGACCCAGTACGTGGCCGAGCAGGGTCCGGGCGGGCAGTACCAATACGCTGGACACCACGACAGGGACGAGCAGGACAACCCCCGGATACTTGGTGCCGGTGCCCAGCCCAACAGCGACCGCGGCGGCGTACAGCCAACCGGGCCGGTGGGTACGATACCAGAGCGCCATCGCGAACAGCGTCATCGCAGAGAATTGGACGAGGATGCAATCGGTCGCGACCCAGCGGGCGTGGTATGCATACTCCCAGGAGAGTCCCAGACCGCTCGCCGCGACGAACGCTTCCCAAGGCTTGCGACCCAGCGCCAATGCGGCGCCGTAGACCCAAACGACCGCGAGAGCGCTCACGACGATGTAAAGCCGCCGAACCCTCAGGAGGTAATCGGGGGCGTCGATGGCATGGAGCATCGCGGTCTGGACTGCCTGCGCGTTGACCGATGGGCCATGCATGGCGCGAATTGCTGCCGGGATGGACGGAAGCAAGACGAGGAATCTTCCGAACGACGGATAGATGTATGAGCGCGGCAAAAGAATGCCGCTTTCGACCATCGTACGCACCGGCTCGATCTGCCACCCCACTTCGTCCCAGTGTCGACCAAAATTCACGCCACGGAACCCGGTGATGACAAAGAACAGTGCCAATGCAAGCGGGGGTGTCACAAGCAACGATGAACGAATCAACGACGCCAGCGCCATGCGTGCAGCCTCGCTACGTCGGAATCGGGCCCTCCGGGAAATGCCGAGTTGACCCCTCCCGGCGACCGGCGCATTCACGGGCGCGAGACTAGCCGCTCTGATAGTCGGCGAACAGGGCCATCTGCTCTGGCTCCACGCATGATCCGATGGTGCAGGTCCGGCGGCGACTATCGGAGTTCGATCTCAGCAAGGCCCCCGCCGGAACCGTAAAACGAAGAGATGGTAACCCGGACGCGGGTGACGTCGCGCATGGCGAACGTCAGTTCTTTCCAGCCGGAATCGGCGTCGATCGGGCCGAATGCGGCATTCGCGGATGCGGCGGTCTTCCCCGGCGAGTACGCGTCCACCGTGAACTCATGCGCGCCGCGGTCCTTGAAATATCGGTTGCGCGCATTCCTGAGACGAACGCTCGAGAAGGACCGTGGGCGATTGAACTGTAACTCGATCCACCCGGTTTGGCCGTCCGGCAGCAGCCACTCGCTTGCGAGAACACCGTCGACGGCATTCTCGGGCGGAAACTCGTCGGAATATTCGGCGGACGCCGTCACCCTCTGGCGGATCGGCCGGAGCGCCAAGATGGCCAGCATCGCCAAGACGGCCAACGCAACGAGGACCCGCCGGGAAACTCTCGGCCAGCGGCGACGTATGCGAAGAACCTCCGTGCACGCGCTCCGACCACGGTGGATACGGGCGAACAGCTCGGCGTGATAGGGCGCGAACTCGCGATCCACCTTTGGACGCTCGATGACGCCAAGCACGCGTTCCAGGTCGGCAACCTCCGCCATAAGGCCCGGAGCCATCGCATCGCGCGGAACGTCTCGCCGAACTGCGTCCAACAGGCGAGCGAAGTCGTCAGCGAGGAGCCGAAAGGCAAGGGCCAAGCTGCCGCCCGACCACAAAAAGCTCGCCGCCCGCGAGGTCTCTTCCGAGCGCTCCAACGTCAGGGCGCGTCGTTCGAACGAGATCGCGTCCGCGGTCTCGCCCTGTGAAACCGTTGGCGACGAGACTCTGTCCGGTGCGCGCCGGACGGTCGCGGCGTCCGTGGCGTTGGGAGCATTGATCATGTCGGGCTCCGCTCCGCATCGAGCGCGGGTAGCCGTTCGTAGGCGCGGTGCCACGGGACCAAGCGAAACCCGTTGGATGCAATCCACTGGAGCCCGGGCCAAAGGGCCAAGACGGCGAGCAGCGATGCCAGCCCGCTGACGATATGCACCGGTGTCGATCCGAACGAAACACGCAGCGAATACTCTCCCGGTGTCGGCAGCGCTACCGCAACGAGTCCGGCCCCGGTCGTTTTGATCGTTGCGCTCGCGGGACCTGCGATGGTCGTCACGTGCCATCCCGGAAACTGGTGCAATGCAAGGGGAAGCTCCGCCGGCGTTGAAACACGGACGAGGAGAGCGTGGTCGGTTCCCACCGAGACCGATGAGATGACGTCGATGTCGCTCGTGCTGTCGGCAACTGCCTCTGGCGTGTGATCTGGGTACTTTGTCACGACCTTCGGTAGATATTCATTCACGTTCGTCGCGGAATGTAATCGAGCCCGAATCGAATAGGGAGATGCCGCGACTGATTTTGGTTCCATCGACCTGCCGACGGCGACGACGGGCATGGCGTCAAGAAGCGCAATGGATCCCAGGGCCACAGCGCCGGCATCCGACCATGAGCCGCGTCGGACGACGACCGCCCATGCCGTGCCGATGGACATGGACGCAGCCAAGTCAGCGATGCCGTGAAGCCGCCAAGGGAACTGAATGAAGCTTTGAAGGGGCAAGCGCAGTTCCCAAAAGCGGGTACCAAACCTGCTCGAGAGAAAGGCGCAAGCTAGGGCCCCGGTCGCCCACAGCGCAGGCCGAACACTCCGGCGGGGAACAGTCAGTGCGACCAGGGACAGTGTTCCGGAGGATATCAAGAGCGGCACCAAGAAAAATTGGCCACCATGATTCATGAAATCCGCGCGCATGAGGTACTGAATTGCGGTGTCGTGATAGCCTGTCAGCATCGTGTCGACAGGTACATAACGCTTCTCCACGAGGGCCGGCACCGTGTAGATGGCAGACATCCCGAGCGCCGACCCGAACGCCACCCACAACATTCCGATTTGAGCCGATGCGTGCCGCTTCCACAATCCCGCGCTCGATCCGAGATTGACAACAAACAGGGCCGCAGTTCCCCAAAAACCCGTGATCGTGTGCGTCAATATCGTGGCCCCGTGACAGATGGCTGCACCGAAACCGAATCGGACGGCCCGTTCGGCGGCCGGCTCGCACGACAGCGCTCGATAGAAGTAGATGGCCCAAGGCAACAGCGACAAAGCGGTGTACTCCGCGAGGTCGCCCCGAACATAAACGTTCGTTATTCTGTAGGGCGCGCCGAGGTACGCAGCGGCTGCCAGCAACGCAGCATCAACGCGTCGGGTCTCCCCATGCACCGCTTTGTACATCCCAATGCCCGCGGCCATCGTCGCGAACAGGATGCATAGTTTCAGACCGATGACCGGCGAGCCAGTTAGGATGGCGAGGACGGCGCTGACACCAAACAGCAGGGGTGCATAGAAGACGAAGTACGGCGACCCGTAGCCGTTGTAGAAATCAGGCAGCCACCTGGGGTAGAGATCTCCGCCGCGAATGGCGTCCGCATATTCCGCCACCCGGACGACGTAGGTATACCCTTCGTGCGATTCGAACCAGTAGTACTGCGCGAGCGGCCAACAAAGTGCGGCCGACACGGCGCAAAGAAGGATCAGAATCGACCGCTGCAAGCGCACAACCAAACCATCTCTTCGCCTCGCCGGTCAAGGACGCAAGATGCCGAATGGACGAGTCACGCAATGGCGCAGCCTCTCTGGCCCTCCACCGCCCGATGCTGATACCACATTTGTGGTCCGACGGAGGCCAGGCACTTGCACCTTAGAACCATTCTCGCTAGCATCGCAGGGTGATCGAAAGCCAGGGTCAGCCCGCAACGGTCATGTTGCGGGATCTCCGGCGGGCGGGACTGAAGCTCACTCCACAACGTATTGCGATCGTGCGGCTGTTCGCCGGCGATCGATCGCATCCCACGGCACAAGACCTGTTCGAGCGCTTGCGGCTCAGCTTCCCCTCGATGAGCTTCGCCACGGTTTACAACACGTTGGACGCACTCGCCCGCGCGGGTCTCGCGGGGGTCGTACGGCTTCCCGGAAAGCGCGGAGACGCGGCTCGGTTCGACCCCAATACTGGGCCCCACCACCACGCCGTTTGCGACGGCTGCGGCGAAGTGCTCGACATCCCCGCCGGAACCTTGACCCCCACGTGCGCGGCCATCAAGAAACTGCGTGGGGTCGCGCCGGGATTCTCGATTTCCGCGGTCGAGCGTGTTTACCGCGGCCTCTGCGCACAGTGCGTACGCCGATGATCGTTAGTCAACGCTAAGGCAAGGAGACATCATGGCAAAGCCGCTTCAAGGCACCAAGACCCATCAGAACCTCAAAGAAGCATTCGCAGGTGAATCGCAGGCGAACCGACGATACTTGTATTTCGCCAAAGTCGCAGATGTCGAAGGCTATCCCGAGATTGCAGGCAACTTCAAGGAGACCGCCGACGGCGAGACGGGACACGCACACGGCCACCTTGACTATTTGAAGCAGGTTGGCGACCCGGCGACGGGCCTCCCGATTGGCAATACCGAGAAGAACCTCAAGGCCTCGGTTGCCGGCGAGACGTACGAGTACGAGACCATGTATCCGGGAATGGCCAAAACCGCTCGCGAAGAGGGCTTCGAGGACGTCTCGGAGTGGTTCGAGACGCTCGCCAAGGCCGAGAAGAGCCACGCGGGACGCTTCTCGAAGATGCTCACCGTACTCAAGGGATAAAATAGGACAACCGGGAAGATCGGAAGTCCCGGGGTATCTTTCGTCCCCTTTCGATCTTCCCGGTAGCTCGCTCTCGATGGCCAAGGTCAAGCTCGTTCCCGAAAGGCCCCCGACGTTCGATCCGAATGACGAACGTTATTGGGATGCCCGCGATCTGGAAGTGGAGATGCGCCGGGTGTTCGAGATTTGTCACGGGTGCCGCATGTGCGTCGGATATTGCGGAACGTTTCCCGATGTATTCGCGCGCGTCGACAAATCCATCGAACAGTTCCGTGCAATCGGAGCCGAGCAACTCGACGCGGAAGCCTTCGCAAGCGCGACCGAGCTTTGCTGGCAGTGCAAGCTCTGCTATGTCAAGTGCCCGTATACGGCTGACGAGGGACATGAGTGGTTGGTCAACGTCCCTCGCCTTCTCATGCGCGAGAAGGCGCAGCGTGCGCGGCGCACCGGCGTCACGTTGCAGGACCGC
>JALYHX010000653.1 GCA_030776305.1 Myxococcota bacterium | reverse complement strand
ACATAGACGTGGGCACTCCCCTCGCCGAGCGTTACGCGCGCTCCGTGCTCGTCGACCGATCGGACCCGAACCTGCGTCCCCTCCGTCAACCTCAACTCGCTTCCCTCGGAGAAGTGGATGACGGGTCGCTCGACCGGGCCCGCCTCGATGGATCCACCGGGGCGAAGATCGCCCCCTTCGATCCGGAATGAGATGGGTGTGTGGCGCTGTCCGTCGTGCCAGACCAGCGCGCCGCCAAGAGCAACGCCGCAACAAAGCGCGCCGGCAGCCAAGGCAGTCCATCTCGCGCGTGCGCGCGCTCGGCGATGAACCGCGAGGCGATCCTCCAGCGAACGCCATCCCTCGTCGTGCTGCTCCGCCGCCATGTCGCCGAGAGACGCGCGCGCGAGTTCGACCAGTTCGACGGCGCCCACACACAGGCCTGCGCCGTCCGCTTCAGCGACCTTCATCTGTCCCCCTTCGGTAAATGCGGTACGCGGATAGCGCCGGGTCGCGGTCCACGTGCCGCGAGATGACGCTTGCCGCGCGATCGAGGCGACGTTTGACGGTGGCCAGAGAAATCCGCAGCGCGTCCGCGATTTCATCGAGCTTCATTTCCTCGACATGGCGCAGGACGAACGCCGCGCGCTCGGTTGCACTGAGCCGTTCGAGAATGGCGTAGAACCGCCGCAACGCTTGACGCGCTTCCGCGTCGAGTGCGTCCACCGTCGCCGGTCCGGACGCCCCGTCCCCCTGCGACAAGGCAAACATCCGCCTCACGCGTCGTCGTCGGAGCTCCGACTTGAGCGTGCGCACGGCCACCGAGAAGACGAAGCTTCTCAGCGCGTCGGGCTCACGCAGTCCGGGAACCTTCGCGAAAACGCGCATGAACACGTCTTGCGTCAGATCTTCGACGTCGGCGTCGGGACCGAGCACCCGTTTCATCAGCCTGAACACCATGGGCGCAAACTGGGTCCAAGCCGCGGCGGCGGCCTGGGGTTCTCCCTTGATGAGGGCGCGCGCCAGTTCGCGTTCGTCCAACTGCCCAGCCTCGACTTGACGACGACGCTGGGGCGGCTGCACCGCCGCCGGTATCGTTGTCCCATTCGGAACGACACGAAGATTCGGTCGGTGCGTGACGGGCATGCTCGGCAAGGCTAAGCGTACCACTGCAGTGGAGCAGTGGCGCCCGCGTATGATTTCGGCTCACTTTACATCGGCGAAGCGTTCTGGCACTGCGCATTGCAGTTGAACGAGCTGTCGCATTGCTCGCCGAACTTCGACTGAACGCGACGGTCCCCGCAATAGGGCGCCCAAGTACAGGCCGTGGTGCAAACGCCCGCACCGTAAGCCCTTGAGACGGGCACGTTGCTTGCGCCGTTGTCGCACATCTCGGGACCGTTCGTGATTCCATCACCACAATAGGCGGCGAGGGTGCAGTTGGCCGTGCACGTGCCATAGCTGCCGTTGTTCACTCCGTTGTCGCACTGCTCACCAGGGTCTTTGATCCCATTGCCGCACGTGAAGCGGCAATGCGTGTCACAGGGATCACCGGCCGTTCCGTTGTTCGACCCATCGTCGCACTGCTCGGGCGGGTCGATGACGCCGTTTCCGCACGACGGCAGTGGAACGTAGGACTTGCAATCGGCGGTGCAGGACCCCGGCTGCCCGTTGTTCACGCCGTCGTCGCAGGTCTCGCCGAACTGCCCATCGAGTTGCTTGTTTCCACAATACGGCGCTGGCGTGCATCGGCTCGTGCAGAGACCCGCGCCGTAGGCCATGGCGCTGTTGGCCGCGCCCTGGTCGCAGAGCTCGGGGGGGTTCTGGAGCGTCCCGTCCCCGCAGTATGCGGCAAGCGTGCAGCCGGGGCTGCACGTCCCGTAGCTGCCGTCGTTCTTGCCGTCGTCGCATTGCTCGGTGCCGTTCTTGATTCCGTCACCGCAGAAGGGACCGAGGGTGCAGCTGGCGGTGCACTTGCCGTAGCCGCCAGTGTTGTTCGCGGTGCCGTTGTCGCATTGCTCCCCTGGATCGAGCACGCCATTGCCGCACTTGAGCGTGCAATTGCCGCCGCACTTGTCGCCCGTCGACCCGTTGTTGATTCCGTCGTCGCACTGTTCGGGCGGGTTTTGCAGGAGCGAGTCGCCACATCGAGGGCCGAGCTTGCACGCGCTCGTGCAATGGCCGTAGCCGCTTCCGTTGTTCGCACCCTCGTCGCATTGTTCACCATTGGAGACGATGCCATCGCCACAATAGGGAGCCCACGTGCAGCCCGGACCGCAGACCTTGGACGCCCCGCCGTACGTCGTCATATTGGTGCCGTTGTCGCATTGCTCCGGTGGGTTCTGAACGACCGCGTCACCGCAGCGCGGACCCAACGTGCAACTCGACGTGCAATGACCGTAGCCCGTTCCGTTGAGCGCGCCTTCGTCGCACTGTTCGGTGCCCGCGATGACGCCGTCGCCGCAGATCGTTTGACACTGGGTGATCGTGTGAACGAATCCGCTCAGCGTCACCTTGTACGTCGATGCGCACGTGTGCCGTTCTGCTTGGAAGAGGTCGATCGAGTACCAGCCTCCGTCGGTCAATCCGAGGGCGGTCGCTTCCGCAGCGTCGAGCGTGACGCTGCCGCTCGTCGCGCCGTGAACGCCGCCCAGGTCGACGACAAGCTGGTTGTTGATGAACGCCCAGACGTCGTCATCGCCCGTGAAGTCGAATGTCGCCGTCGGCGCGCTGGCCACATACGTGAACGGATAGTGGAGCTCGCTCGTGAATGAGAAGTTGTGCTTCGTGCTCGTGCCGCATTCGACGTCCGTCTGAGGGTTCGTACCCGCGTTCCATCCGAGGCCGTCGAGCGGGAAGAACGACTGGTTGTTGAACTGGTAGACGTTCGGACTCTGCTGCGCGAGCGTCAGCGTCGTCGGTTTGCCGGGGGCGTCGAGGTAAACGAGCTTCGCGAATGGGTTCGTCGTGCCAGGACCCGTGCAGTCCTTCTGGTGAAACCACCAGCAGTAGTCCGCTGCGCCGCTCAGCGCGGTTTTGCCCGTGGGTCCGTTCGATTTCCACACCGGCTCGCTGTCGGCACCGAGCGTCGCCTGGACGAGGCCTGTGACCACGCCGGGGTTCCAGTGGTTGAAATCCGGATGCCCACCGCCGCCCGGCTGCGGCGTCGGAAAGCTCGCCGTGTTCCAATAGAGCATGTCCCGGTACAGGATCGGGATGACGAGCGTCGTCGCCGGGGGCTGATTGACGTTCATGCACGTCCAGCCGGTACCCATCTCGAGCTGGCATGTCGCGCTGCACCCGTCGCCGCTCCGCGTGTTCCCGTCGTCGCACTGCTCGCCCGGAAAGACGAGGCCGTCGCCGCAAATACCCGTGCAGCCTCCCGTACCATTGCACTTGGCCTCGATCGTACAAGTCGGCGAGCAGCCGTCGTACGCGATCAGATTGCCGTCATCGCATTGCTCCGCGCCTTCCGTTTTGCCGTCCCCGCAGACAGTCTTGTGGCATGCCGAGGCCGGGGGAGGGGAGGCCGCGGGCATGCACGCGTAGCCGATCTCGATCTGGCAAGTGGCGCTGCAGCCGTCGCCCGCGGTCATGTTGCCGTCGTCGCATTGCTCGCTTCCGGCCATGATGCCGTCGCCACAAAGCTTGGCTACGCACTTGACGGCCGGCGTCGGGCACTGCCATCCCGCTTCGACCTGGCAGACCGCCGAACACCCGTCGCCCGAGACCGCGTTGCCGTCGTCGCAGGTCTCGCTGCCGGCGACTTTGCCGTCACCGCATTTCACCGTCGAGATGCATGGAGCGCCTGGAGTCAGGCACACGTAGTTCGGCTCGACCTGACACAGGGAGCTGCATCCGTCGCCCGAGACGACGTTGCCGTCGTCGCACCCTTCGCCGATATCGAGGCTGACGACGCTGTCGCCGCAGAACTCGATCTTCATGCATGCCGCGCCGGCCGAAGGGCACGTGTAGCCAGCCTCCACCCGACAGGTCGACGAGCATCCGTCGCCCGAGTTCGTATTGCCGTCGTCGCATTGTTCGCTCCCCCCGACAATTCCGTCGCCGCAGGTGTTCGCCGGTGCGATGACGCAAGGCCCGCCGCTGCCGCCGATGTTCGGGCAGGTGTAGCCGGGCTCCACCAGGCACGTCATGGAGCACCCGTCCCCGGAGACGGTATTGCCGTCGTCGCATGCCTCGCCGGGGTCGACCTTGCCGTTGCCGCAGACCCAGAGCTTGATGCACGGCTTGCCGGCCGTCGGACACGCGTAACCGGGTTCGGTCTTGCACACGCCCGAGCACCCGTCGCCGGGGACCGCGTTGCCGTCGTCGCATTGTTCGCCGTTGGCTGATTGAACGATCCCGTCGCCGCAGTACTGAAGCGTCTTGCAAGCGCTCCCCGGTGTAGGGCACGTCCAGCCAGGCTCGAGCTGGCAGGTCGCGCCGCATCCGTCCCCCGCCATGGTGTTGCCGTCGTCACATTGCTCGCCGCTGTTGACTTTGCCGTCGCCGCACACGGACGCCACGACCTTGGCGCACGGCACGCCCGGGACCGTGCACGAC
>JALYHX010000652.1 GCA_030776305.1 Myxococcota bacterium | reverse complement strand
CACCGTCTCGAAATAGTTGGTCCGGTCTTCGTTCGTCGTCCCGTTGACGTTCGACGCTCCCGCTCGCTCCAGGTACCGGAAGTACGTGTCTTCAGGCACGTGCTTGCTGCCCTGGAACATCACGTGCTCGAACAAGTGCGCGAAGCCATACCGGCCGGGCGATTCGTCCTTCGAGCCGACGTGATACCAGAGGTTGACGGCGGCGATGGCGGTCCGGTGGTCTTCGTGCAGGACGACCTGCAGGCCGTTCGCGAGCGTCGTCATGCTGGAAGCAAGCGCCATCTTCGACGCGTCCGGATCCGCGGCGCGTGCCGCCGCCGGCGCAAGGGCGAAGGCCAGGGCGAGAACGACTGCGAGAACGACTGCGAGAACGACTCGGTGGGCACGGGCCGAGGGCGAAACTTGCATGTGAACTTGCATGGGGGCGTGCAAAACTCCGAAAGCGGGCGGGGCGTTCCCGCGCGCGGTACTCTAGCAGACAAGATGTCTTCTGGCGGAACCAAGGGCAGATCGACGCGACTGAACATCGTCGAGCAGTCTCTCAACGACACACTCGAGCGGTTGCGAGAACAACCAGCGGGACCACGCGTTCGGGAGCTCCGCGCGAAGGTGGAAGGCTACGAGCGAGCCCTGCGTGCGTGGTCGCTGCGGCCGCCGAGCGAAGAGCAACGCGCCGCACTTCTGAAGCTCGTTCTCGAGCTGAACGTCGAGGCTATGGCGCTCGGGCGCGGTGGCAAGAAGGACGCGTGAGCGGTTCACGCGCGGTCCTGCTTCTCGCGTTGACCATCGTTACTTGCTGCGGAGGTCGTAGCGCCAAAGTAGCGCGCCCCTCCCCCGTGGCGGTCTCCGGCGGCGAGAGACCCGAGGGCCACGTGCCGCCCCCGCCGCGCGACGACGGCCACCTTCCGCCGACGGCCACCCCCCAACGGTACACGCTGTCGCTGCGGATCGATCCGAACAATCCGCGGTTCAAAGGCACGACGACGATCGAGGTCGACGTGCCGGAGCCGACCTGGAACGTCGTATTGAACGCTCGCGACATCAACATCTCTCGCGCCGCGGCACGCGTTGGCGGCGCGGACATTTCCGCGACGGTCACGCTGCGCGTTGCCCGGGGGGGCGTGGTCCCCGAGGAGCTCGTCCTCACGTTTGCGCGCGTCCTGCCCGCGGGTAAGGCCGAGATCGCGATCGAATACGACGGGCCTTTTGCGCTCGATCTCGCGGGCCTCTATCGGGCGGACGAAGGGGGGCGAAAGTACGCGTACACGCAGTTCGAAGTCGCGGACGCGCGGCGGGCGTTTCCCTGCTTCGACGAGCCCGGATTCAAGACCCCCTACGACGTGATCATCACGGCGCCCAAAGAGGTAGAGGCGCTCGCCAATTCGCCGGAGATCTCGCGGGAAGCCACGGCGGACGGCATGGTCGTGCATACGTTCGCGACGTCACGCCCGCTTCCGAGCTACCTCGTTGCGTTCGCGGTGGGTGAGTTCGATATCGTGGAGGGGCGCAAGGAGCCGTTTCCCATTCGCGTCGTGACGACCAAGGGACGCGGGGACATCGCGGGGCCGGCACTCGAAGTGGCCGCGAGCCTGGTCGCCAGGTTGGCCGACTATTTTTCCATCCCCTATCCGTATCCAAAGCTCGACCTCGTCGCCGTCCCGGAATTTGCGGCGGGTGCGATGGAGAACGCGGGGCTCATCACCTTCCGCGACACGCTGCTCCTCGTCGATCCCCGGCGGGCGACGGTCTCGGCCAGACGCGCTCAGGCGCTGGTCATCGCCCACGAGCTCGCGCACCAATGGCTTGGTGACCTGGTCACGATGAAATGGTGGGACGACCTCTGGCTCAACGAGGGATTTGCGACCTGGGCCGAGGCCAAGGTCATCGACGCCTGGAAGCCGTCCTTCGGAGCGACGCTCGGACAGATCGCCGGGGTGCAGGGCGTGATGGACAGCGACGCGCTCAAGAGCGCGCGTGCGGTGCGCGGACCGGTGCACTCGACGAGCGAGGCGGAAGAAGCATTCGACGGGATCGCTTACGAGAAGGGCGCCGCCGTTTTGCGAATGATCGAGGCGTGGCTCGGGCCCGAGGTCTTCCGCCGCGGTGTGCAGCATTACCTCTCGGAGAACGCATGGAAGAACGCGAGCTCCGACGATCTCTTCCGCGCGCTCGACTACGTCTCGACACAGAGCGTTGGCGACCTTGCGAGCGGCTTTCTCAATCAATCGGGAGTGCCGGATGTGCTCGTCAATTGGACGTGCGAGGCCGGCGTGGGCAAGGTGGAGCTCAGCGAGTCGGAGTGGCGCCCTCTCGGCAGCGAGGGCGAGCCACGCCGGGGCTGGACTCTCCCCGTCTGCGTCGGAACCGATGCCCTCAAGGGCAAGAGCTGCTTCACGCTCGGTCGCGACCCCATCGTGCGCGACGTCGGACCCGGTTGCCCGGCGTGGGTGCATCCGAACGTCGACGGCGCGGGCTATTACCGCTTCGTGGTGGAGGGGGCACGGCTGCTTGCGCTCGCGCGCGGCGCGCGCGTCATGTCGCCGATGGATCGGCTGGGGGTCGTGTCCAACGCCTGGGCCGAGGTCCGTCAGGGCGCGATCGCTCCGAGCGTTCTCTTCGACATTCTCCCCGCATTCGACGGGGAGACGAATCGTTATGTCGTCGACCAGATCGCCGGCACGTTGCGGGGGATCGACGTCACGCTCGTCGACAGCGACGTTCGCGTCGCGTTTCAACGCTGGGTGGCGGCGCGCATGGCCGCACGCAAGGCGTCGCTCGGGTGGGCGGGGTCGACCTCCGCACGTCCGAGCGAGGGGAAGGATCGCGCGCTCCAGGACGACGAGGAACGCGCGATGGAGCGGCGCACTGTGCTCTGGGTGATGGGGGAGATCGCGAACGACCAGGCGACGCTGAGCGAAGCCGAAGAATACGCCCAGAGGTGGCTCAGGGATCCGCTGAGCGTGCCACCAGACACCGCGGCGGCCGCGTTGCCCTTGGCCTCCATGAACGCTGGCGCGGCGAGGCTCACGCAGTTGCGGGCGGCCGCGACGAACGCGAAGACGCCCGAAGATCGCGCGCTCGCGATTCGATCCATGGGAGGGTTCGACGATCCGGCACTCCTGCGCAAAGCACTGGACCTGGCCCTCACCGACGAAATCAAGCTCTCGGAGCTTGGCGATCTGTTCGGCGGCGCGGGGGGCCATCGCGTCGCCTGGCCAACGCTCTACGCGTGGGAAAAAGAGAACTGGGACAAACTGCGCGCGCGTCTCCCCGGATCGCTCGGTCGAGGCATGCTCGCCGGCGTGGCAGCGACGATGTGCACGGCGGCCGAGCGCGACGACGCGCGAGAGTTCTTCGTGCCGGCGCTGCAGGGCGTCGAGGGAGTCAAGCGCCAGCTCGACGAGGCGCTCGAGGCGGCCGGGCTTTGCATCGCGCTCCGCGAGCACGGCAGCGCGCAGGTGGCGAAGTATCTGAAACGGAAGTAGGCGATGGTTGCCCAACCTGCAAATCGATCGCAAGGAAAAGTGGCGTTGGTAGCGTTAAAGGCCGATCGACGCGAGAAGGGGTATACAACCGACGCATGCGCCTTCGTGCACTCTTCGTCGCTCTCGTCGCGGCGCTTGCGGTCTCCGTTGGCATCCGCGAGGCACGAGCGGTCGGCACTCGCATGTTCGAACTGGATACGCTCGAGCAGCTCTCCGGAGGGGACCTCGCTGGAGTGAGTGTGGGGTCCGACGGCGTCGTGCGCGCTGGCTGGACGCTGGGCAACATCCCGCTGCCGAGCGACAGCGGTACGACGGCGACGTGCGCGGTACCGCTTGGGGACGGCAGCGTCCTCGTGGGCACGGGTCCGGCGGCCGGGGGCAAGGTGGTCCGCATGGCCAACGATCGCGCGAGCATCTTTGCAGATACGAAAGAGAACGCCGTCAGCGCACTCGCGGTCGACAAGAAAGGAATCGCGTACGCGGCCACGACGAGCAACAAGATCTACCGACTCGCCGATGGAAAAGCGGAGGTGTTCGCGACGCTCCCCGGCGTCGAGAGCGTGATGGCTCTCGCCTTCGACACCAACGGCGGGGCGCTCTATGCGGCGACCGGCTCCGAAGGCCGTGTGC
>JALYHX010000651.1 GCA_030776305.1 Myxococcota bacterium | reverse complement strand
ACGTACTGGAAGCCCGAATACACATTGACGTACGGCTTGTACGGCTGGAGCGGCCCGAGAATGCTCACGTTCGTCATGTCGAGCGCGAAGTCGGTATTGTTGCTCGGCGAAACTTGCGGGTTGTAGTGCTCCGGTGGGATCCCATGCGGCATGTAGAGGAGAAAAAATCGCTTCGGAGCAGCCGGTGTGGCCGCCGTGGCAATCCGCGCGAGCTTCGCGGCGAGGGGTAGCGAGAGGCCGAGCGCGAGGGCTTTGAGAAAGACGCGGCGCTCGAGGCGCTGCGACGCACGGACCAGTCGAATATTCGTCGGCATGGGGTTCGAAGATTTCCTCGCGATCGATCCTACGGTCTAACCGCAGTCCCACCCCCGGACGTGGCACGTACCTGCTTCACTTTGTCGCGCACAGATGGCGATGTCGAGGTTGGCCCTGGCTGAGCACGCCACGCAATATCGCCTCGGGTTTGCCGTACCTACCCCAAACATTCGATGATTCGCCAACAGCAAAGGTTCCTCCGCCGTGAGAGACGCCTAGACCCCCACGAAGCGGCTCATCAAAGTGTTCGCCGACTTCCATCGTGACGCATCTGAGAGTGACTCATCCGAGACGCCCGTTTGACCTCCGACAATGTGCGAGGCCTCTCCCCCTCATCCACCTGACCAGCTGAGGCGTTACTTCAGCCGGCCGTGCAAGGCGATCGCGGCGTTCGCCATCATCGCGGCCTCCCGGAGGAGTCGCAGGGCCGATGACTGGTCCGCGGAGGGCGGCGTGTGGGCAAGAATAATCTCGGCGAACCGCTTTGCGCCGGCGTGGACGGCGTCGTGGTCGGTCAGTTGCTCGGGCGTCGGAGTGTGGTGGGAGAAGACGAACTCAGGGTCGAAGTCCGGGTGTTTCATCGCCCCTCGTTTGTCGTTCGGAATGCCGCGTCGTGCAAGAGAGAAGCCGCGCCGCCTTCGCTGGCGACGACCCTCGAATCGGTCCGTCTCGCGGTTTGCCGCGAAACTGGCCTGTTCTTGCGTCCGGTGCGAGGATCCCAGCCGTGCGACTGGGCATCGATTTTGGGACGACCCGCACGGTCGTGGCGTGCGGCGATCGGGGCAACCATCCGGTCGTCGGATTCACGGACGCCGCGGGCGACTCGATCGAATGGATCCCGTCCGTCGTCGCCGAGCGGGACGGCGAGATCCGCTTCGGATTCGATGCCGATGCCGTCGCCGAGGACCCGACGTTCACCGTCGTTCGTTCCTTCAAGCGCCTCCTCTCCGGCACCGACGCGGGGCCCTCACAAGCCGTGACCGTCGGGGGCACCGTCCTCCCGCTCGCGGAACTCATCGCCCGGTTCCTGTCCTACGTTCGAGACATGCTCGTCACGCGATCGGACATCCGCCGCTCCCTCGCGCGTGGCCGCGAGCTTCATGCCGCCATCGCCGTCCCCGCCAACGCCTACGGGGCACAACGATTCATGACGATCGACGCCTTCCGCCGGGCAGGGTTCCACGTCGCCGCGATGCTCAACGAGCCCTCCGCCGCCGGATTCGAATATACCCACCGGCACCGCGACACGATCTCATCCCGCCGCGACGTCGTCGTCGTGTACGACCTCGGTGGCGGCACATTCGACGCGTCGATCGTACGCATGAGCGGCCGGCGGCACGATGTCCTCGCCACCGCGGGGGTCGCACAGCTCGGGGGAGACGACTTCGACGTCGTCCTCGCCCAGCTGGCCCTCGCACGCGTGGGGGTCGATTGGAGTGCGCTTCCTGCTCGGGCCGCGGACCACCTCCTCGACCAATGCCGAGCGGCAAAGGAGGGGCTCAGTCCGAGCTCGCGCAAGATCACCCTCGACCTCGAGACGGTCCTCGACCCGGGCACGTCGCCTCCGGAGGTCACGCTGGCGGTGAGCGACTTTTACGATGCGTGCATGCCGCTGGTCGAGCGATCGATCGACGCGATGGTTCCCATCATGACGCGGGTTGGGGACGAGTCTCTCGACGGCGGCGAGATCGCGGGGCTTTACGTCGTCGGAGGGGCCAGCGAGCTCCCGATCGTTGCACGAGCCCTCCGCCAGCGATTCGGGAGACGTGTTCACCGATCGCCGTATCCATCGGCCGCCGTCGCGATTGGCCTTTCGATTGCCGCGGACGGTGCTGCCGGGTTGGTGCTCGTCGATCGGTACGCGCGCACCTTCGGTGTCTTCCGCGAGGGGGCGGCCGGGCGCGAGATCACGTTCGACCCGATCTTCGCGCAAGGGACTGAGCTTCCGTCGTCCAACGGCGGACCTTCCACGTGCACGCGTGTCTACCAGGCGGCGCACAACGTGGGGCATTTCCGATTCTTCGAGTGCAGCGCGCTCGACGAGCGAGGGAGGCCGCGCGGCGACATGGCGCTCTTCGGAGATGTCCATTTTCCGTTCGATCCGAAGCTCAGCGCGGCGGCGGATCTGTCGTCGGTTCCGGTCGAGCGGAGCTTCGATGAGGGGCCCCACATCTCCGAGCAGTACTCCCTCGACGAAAACGGGATTGTCGACGTCCGTATTCGCAACGTCGACTCTGGATATGAAAGGTCGTACCGCCTGGCGCGGGGATAGCCGCGTTCAGGTTTGTCGTCCCGCTCCGTCGCTTCGCTCGGGCGTGCGGAGCCTAAGCTCTTCGTCCGCTCCCTCGCTTCGCTCAGGGGGGTCGAACTAGATATTCGCGATGTCGGGGGATATCGGCAATGGCGTGCCAGTATGAGCAGGCGCGACACGCGAGTCATCCCCCAAGCGGCGTGGAGCCGCTTTTCTCCGCGTTAACGCACTTGGCCGCACACTTGCCTCAGCCGGAGAAACGATGAAGATGTGGAATCGCACGGCCGCCGTGGCCGCGATGCTCGCGGCGGTCGCTGCCGGGTGTGGCAGTTCGTCAAACGCGGATTATTCCCCGGGTGCCAACCTTGGTGGCTCGAATTCGCAGGGGTCATCGGGCGGCTCCGGAGGCAATGCCGGCGGGCCGGTCACTATTGCGAACCCCCCGACGGCCGACGCCGCGACTTTGCCGATGGAGGTCAAGGCGGAAAGCGATTACCAGTCGCCGGTTGCGACGGGTCAAATCGTTTGGAGTGCGAATCCAACGAGCGGCCGCGTCGCGTACATCGACGCAAAGACGTTCGTCGTGCAAACGGTCCAGGCGGGGGACGGGCCGACGTACCTCGCGGCCGTTCCGAACGCCGATCCATCCAAGCCGCCGTACGAGGCAGCCATCGTCATCAACGTTCGATCGCATGACGCCACCCTCCTCAGCCGCGTTCCGAACGCGATGCTCCCCCGGACGACGACCTTTCCGTCGACGGCCGATGCCAACTCATGGGCCATGTCACGAAGCGGGCGGTGGGCCATCGCGTGGACGGACGCAACGCGAATCCCCAACATCGATCCGACGCAAAGTTTTCAGGACATCGCTGTGCTCGACCTCACCCTCGCCCGACCCTCGATCCTTCTCGCCGTGGGATACAGGCCGTCCCAGGTCGTCTTTTCGCAGGACGAGACGCACGCATTCGCTGTCACGCGCGAGGGAATCTCCGTCATCGACTTGCTCGGCGGGTCCCAGCCGACCGTGACCGACAATTTCATGCTCTCCGCACCGGCCGCGCCAGACGCATCCGCCCCCGAAGCGGCGGCAATCGATGCGTCGGCAGCAGAAGCCGCGCCAATCGACGCCGCTTCGGAGGGTAGCTCGGCCGACGGCGCGATCGATGCGCCCGCAGCCGATGGCCCGATTCAGAACCCCGCATCCGATGCCCAGGTGGATGGAGGCGGGGTCGAGGCCTCCGCGAGCCATCCTTCCGGCGCCGTCGGGAATGGCATCCCGGACGTCTCGTTCACGACCGACGGCGCATACGCGCTCGTCCGTCAGGATGGCGCGGCGCAAATCACCGTCGTGTCTCTCAAGGACGGCGCGACGACGCTCGTCGCGCTTCCTTCGGCGCCGACGGACCTCACGCTTGCGCCCGATGGAACGTTCGCCGTCGCCGTCCTCCGCGATTCGTCCACGATTGCCGTGCTCCCCCTGCCCGGGATTGCGAGCGCCCCGACGTCCTTCACGACGACGACGATCCCAGGGGAAATCATCGGGCGCGCGATTGTCGCCGAGGACCTGACGACCAAGCAGACCCGCGTGCTTCTCTTCACGACCGCCGCGCCGGTCGACCGACTCACCGTCTTGACGTTGCAGCCCTCTCCGA